>CAZSBI010000087.1:0-7766 GCA_964604735.1 uncultured Flavobacteriaceae bacterium
GTTGTACCAATAATTGGATCACCGCCAATACCGATAGCAGTGGTAATACCATAACCTTGTTTTACAATTTGGTCAGCAGCTTCGTAAGTCAATGTTCCTGATTTAGAAACCAAACCTACTTTACCTTTTTTAAATACAAATCCGGGCATTATGCCTACTTTGGCTTCTTCGGGTGTAATAACGCCGGGGCAATTAGGACCAACTAATCTCACGTCTTTGTCCGCAATATAATCCATTACTTTTACCATATCTGCTACCGGAATACCTTCGGTAATAGCAATAATGGTTTTAATACCTGCTTCGGCTGCTTCTTTAATGGCATCTGCTGCAAATGCAGGGGGCACAAATAAGATTGATGTGTCTGCGCCTGCTTGATCAACGGCATCTTTTACAGTATTAAATACCGGTTTGCCCAAATGCTCTTGACCTCCTTTTCCGGGCGTTACACCACCGACAATATTAGTGCCGTAATCAATCATTTGACTTGCATGAAATGTGCCTTCACCTCCTGTGAAACCTTGAACTATAATTTTTGAATCTTTGTTTACTAATACACTCATTTTTTATAAAATTTTGTTGCGTAAATATCGTTTTAATTTTCTATTAAAATATGATAATTTGTCATATTTTTTCAAAAATAATTATTTTACACGTTCTTGATAAGCACCTGTTTCTGTATTGATTTTAATTTTATCGCCTTCATTGATAAATAGCGGTACTCTTACTTCTGCACCGGACTCAACAGTAGCCGGTTTAGTGGCATTGGTTGCCGTGTTTCCTTTTACGCCGGGTTCTGTATGCGTTACTTCCATAATAACAGTAGCAGGCATATCAAGAGTTAGTGCTGTACCATCATCTGCTTTGATCAATATAGTTACACTTTCTCCTTCTTTTAAGAATTGGGGAGCATCAATCATTGCCAAAGGTAACTGAATTTGTTCGTAAGTTTCGTCATCCATAAAATAATAGGTGTCGCCATCGTTGTAGAGGTATTGAAATTTACGTGTTTCGATTCTGATATCATCTATTTTATGTCCTGCCGAAAATGTATTATCAATAACTTTTCCGCTGGTTAAACTTTTTAGTTTTGTTCTTACAAACGCCGGTCCTTTTCCGGGTTTAACGTGTAGAAAATCTATAATTTTGTATATATCATTATTGTAGTTTATACAAAGTCCTTTTCTAATATCTGATGTATTTGCCATTTTGAAGTATTTTTATTAATTATTTTGTTTATATCCTTTGATTATTCCTCGCGGAGATTTTTTTATGAATTCTACAATTTCGTCCCGTTCCGGTGAAATGGTCATTTCGGCCTCGATAAATTCAAGTGCGTTGGTAATATTTTTCATTTTCTGAAAAATGATTCTGTAAATATCTTGTATTTGATTAATTTTATCAACATCAAATCCACGACGACGTAAGCCAATTGAATTGACACCTATATATTGAATAGGTTCTTTGGCAGCTTTAACAAACGGAGGAACATCTTTTCTGACCAATGTGCCACCTGATATCATACTATGTCTTCCAATTTTGACAAATTGATGCACAGCAGACAGTCCGCCTAAAATTGCCCATTCGCCAATTTCGACATGTCCGGCTAGTGCAACATTATTAACAATTATAGCATGGTCTCCTACGATACAATCGTGAGCTATATGTGCATTAGCCATAAGAAGACAGTGTTTGCCTACAACAGTTTTGCCACTTGCTTTTGTGCCGCGGTTTACAGTTACATTTTCTCTGATAGTTGTGTTATCACCTATAATTGCCAATGAATCTTCGCCTTCAAATTTTAAATCTTGCGGTTCGGCAGCAATGACGGCTCCGGGAAAAATCTTACAGTTTTTACCAATTCTGGCACCTTCCATTATAGTTACGTTAGGACCAATCCAAGTGCCTTCGCCAATCTCAACATTATTATTAATAGTTACAAAGGGTTCTATAACTACGGTCTTGGCAATTTTAGCGCCCGGGTGAATGTATGCTAATGGTTGATTCATAATTATTTATTTTCTTTTTTTACAATTTGAGCCATCATTTCAGCCTCTGCTACCAAGTAGCCATTGGCGTATGCATATGCTTGCATATGACAAATTCCTCTACGAATAGGGGTAATTAATTCTGCTTTAAATATTAAAGTGTCGCCCGGCATTACTTTTCTTTTGAACTTAACTTTATCCATTTTCATAAAATAGGTTAAGTAATTCTCGGGGTCGGGAACGGTTGATAATACTAAAATACCACCGGTTTGTGCCATTGCTTCCACTTGAAGTACCCCCGGCATAACAGGCGCTCCGGGAAAATGTCCTACAAAAAACGATTCGTTCATTGTTACATTTTTCATGCCTACTACGTGATTGTCAGATAATTCTAAAATTCTATCTACCAATAAGAAAGGTGGTCTGTGAGGCAATAGCGTCATAATTTTTTCGATATCCATCAATGGAGGTTGATTCAAATCGAATTGAGGTACTTTATTGCGTTTTTCGTTTTTGATTATTTTTTGTAATTTTTTGGCAAAAGCTGTGTTTACTTTATGTCCGGGTTTATTGGCAATTACTTTTCCTTGAATTTTTGTACCTACCAAAGCCAAATCGCCGACAACATCAAGTAATTTATGACGTGCAGCTTCATTTGGCCATTGCAATTCTAAGTTGTTTAATGTACCGTTTGGTTTTACTTCGAAATCGTCTTTTTTGAAATATTCTTTTAATAACTCTTTGGTTTCGTCAGAAATTTCTTTATCGACAAATATAATGGCATTACTTAAATCACCACCTTTGATTAAGCCGTTTTTTAATAGCATTTCGAGTTCATGCAAAAAACTAAAAGTACGTGCGTTAGCAATATTGTCTTTAAAATCAGAAATTTCTTTCATGTAAGCATTTTGGGTGCCTAATACTTTGGTGCCGAAATCGACCATAGAAGTTACTTCAAAATGGTCGGCAGGCATGATTAGTATTTCGCTTTCTGTTTCAGGGTCAACATAAGAAATGATTTTTGTGATAACAAATACGTCTCTGTCTGCCTCTTGTTCTTGTATGCCGGCTTTTTCAATCATTTCAACAAAATATCGAGATGAACCGTCTTTGATTGGCGGTTCGGGAGCGTCAAGCTCAATCATACAATTGTCAATATCCATTCCTGTAAGGGCTGCTAATACATGTTCGGTGGTAGATACTTGTACGCCATTTTTTTCGAGTACGGTACCTCTTTGTGTTTTTGTCACGTATTGAGCGCTGGCTTCAATTACCGGATTGCCTTCTAAATCGGTTCGAACAAATTTGAATCCATAATTTTCAGGCGCAGGCTTTAAGGTCATTGTAACTTTTTTACCTGTATGTAAGCCAATACCTTCAATAGAAATTTGTTGTTTTAGAGTTTTTTGTTTAGCCATAGGGGTTATTTTAAGTCTTTAATTTTTTCTTCTAATTCTTTAATACGATTGTGTAATTCTTCTAAATTTTTGAACAAAATAGATGATTTTTTAAAATTGCGAATAGGTAAAGCGGGTGTGCCGACTACTATTTCATTATCTTTTAGACTGTGCGTTATACCGGATTGCGCTCCTACTTTTACGTTATTACCTATTTTTATATGTCCTGCCATACCTACTTGTCCGCCAATCATACAATTTTTGCCTACTTTGGTAGAGCCTGATATGCCGGTATGTGCTGCAATAACGGTATTTTCGTCAATTTCGACATTATGTGCTACTTGTAAAAAATTATCCAATTTTACTCCTCTTCGCAAAATGGTTGAGCCCATAGTGGCACGGTCAATTGCTGCGTTGGCGCCTATTTCGACATAATCTTCTATAATAACATTGCCAATTTGTGGTACTTTTTTAAAATCTTTTCCATTGTTGGGAGCAAAACCAAATCCGTCTGCACCAATTACCGTTCCTGAGTGAATGGTTACACTTTTACCAATAATAGTATCGTGATAAATGGTTACATTAGGAAAAATAATAGTATTGTCATCAATCTTGCTGTTTTGTCCTACAAATGAATTGGGAAAAATCTTAACATTATTGCCAATTTTTACATTTTCGCCAATGTAGGCAAATGCGCCAATATAACAGTCTTTACCAATTTGTGCTGTTTCGGCAATAAAAGCGTCTTTTTCAACACCGTTTTTATCTAAATGTGTGCCGTTATAAAATGATAAAAGTTGTGAAAATGCTTGGTAGGGGTCTGCTACTTTAATCAGATTGGTATTTATTTCTTTTTCGGGCACAAAATCAAATTTGACTACCACAGCAGATGCTTTTGTTGTATAAACGTGCGGTGTATAAATCGGGTTAGCTAAAAAAGTGATATCTCCTTGTTTGGCTTCTTCTATTCGTGCTAAATTATTAATCTCTACGGAAGCATTTCCTACTACTTCACCTTTGAGATATTCGGCTATTTTACTTATAGTGTACTTCATTCTTGCAAAAGTAAGAAAAAGATTACTTTTCTACAATTTTTTTATTCTTGGATAACTCAGGTAATATTTAGTCACAGGATGAGATAATGCTTGAATGTTTAATTGGTCGCTTGCTTCTGAAAACTCTATGATTTTATTGTTTTTGTCTAGTAGTTTTATGGGGTGTGCATCTTTGTTGTATGCGCGATGTATTAGCTTGCCGTGAAATAACAAATATGATAAATCGTGCTTTTCGATTGGAAATTGCTCTAATACTTGTGCCGATAGCTCGTCAATATAATTGGTTGAAAATGCTTCTTTTTGAATAAAAATCTTGTTGAGATTTTCACGATTGATAATCATTTTACTCAAATAGGATAAGATAAAATCCTGATTGTTTGTCCATTTTTTGATATGGTATAAAATATCCGAATCATCAATTAGAGTAAATATCTCAATACTTTTATTGTTTTGTAATTGCATATCATCTTCAAACAAGAAACGTAAGTTGTCATCTAAAAATAAAGGTTTGTGATGACTGAGCAATTCGACGGCGCGTGCAAGAATTTTTTCTAATATTTTTTCTAGCATCATACCGGTTTTATGCAGATAAACTTGCCAATACATCAGTCGTCTCGAAATGATAAATTTTTCAACCGAATAAATGCCTTTTTCATCTATAACTAATTGATTATCTTTAACATTAAACATTTTTATCAGTCGGTCACTATTGACTTGTCCTTCAATCACACCCGAGTAAAAACTATCGCGACGCAGGTAGTCTAAGCGGTCAACATCTATCTGACTGCTAATGAGTTCTAACAGAAATTTCTTGTGATATTTGCCCGAAAAAATCTGAATGGCTAAATCGAGTTTGCCTTTAAATTCTTCATTGAGTTTTTGCATCAATTGCAAGGAAATTGTTTCGTGTGAAGTATTGAGAATACTATATTCCAGCGCATGTGAGAACGCACCATGACCAATATCGTGCAGCAGAATGGCAATCAAAGTTGCTTCTTCTTCTTCGGGGCTGATTTCGACCTCTTTATTTTTAAGCGTATTGAGTGCTGTTTGCATCAAATGCATAGCACCAATGGCGTGATGAAAACGGGTATGATGCGCACCCGGATAAACTAAAAATGATAATCCCATTTGTGAAATACGTCGCAATCGTTGAAAATACGGATGTTGAATAATATCGAAAATCAATTCATTAGGTATATCGACAAAACCGTAAATCGGGTCATTTATAATTTTTAATTTATTCATTAGTTTGGCTTAAAAATTTATATGATATGATATGGAAGGCACAAATTTAAACAATATAACCTTGTAAGCATCAATGGTTTGACTGTCATCGTTAAATTTATAGGTAACCATATATGTGTTGTTATGTGCGTATGCATTATAGATTGAAAAATTCCAATAGGATTGATATTTTTTCTTAATTTGTTGATTATCAACAACTTTATAAGCTTTATTTTTAAGCGTTAGTGACAAATCTAATCGATGATAATCCGGAAGACGATTGGCATTTCGATGCGAAAAGAATACGACTACATAATCGTTGATTAGATAAGTTCCGGCAGGATAGGTGATAGGGCGTCCCGTGTAGTAAACCCACATGGCAGAAAGTTGTACGCGCGAGTTGAATTTGTAACTTGCAGATATATTGATATCATGTGGTCTATCTTCGGCGGAAGGATACCATTTTCCTTCATTTATTTCAGGAAATTGTTTCATGGTTTTTGAATAGGTATATGCCAGAGAACCGGTCAATTTTCCAATTGTTTTTTGAGCAAAAAATTCGAAACCGTAAGCGTAACCATGTCCTTGTAATAAGTCTTGTTCGATATTGTCTTTCAGACTTAGAGTAGTGCCAATTCTATAATCTATAATACCCTGAATATCACGATAATAACCACCGAAAGAAACAATGTATTTATCGCCGAAAGTTTTGTTGAATGACATGTTGAATTGCTCAGAATTTTGCGGACTTAAATTGACGCCGGAGGGCAACCATAAATCGGTTGGAGTAGTGGTAACATCGTTTATGAGGTAATGCAAAAATTGATAGGTTTTGTCGTAACTCATTTTGATATTACTCGACTTGTTTAGATTGATATTAACAGCAACACGCGGAGCAAAAGTATAATAGGTTTTTACGGCTTTGTATTTGTCGGCATAAAGCGTGTCAGTTGTTTCGCCAAGCTGATTGTATTTATAAAATTTTCCGGGACCTAATGATGAAAATATCGAACTGCGAAGCCCGTACGAAATATCAAGAATTTTGCCGATTTTGGTTTGATGATTGGCAAAAATATCAATTTCTGATGCAAATCTGTCCGGAATTACAGCGTTTTCATTCGGATTTGTTTTGTTTTCAATATCGCCGGGTTTGATACTGTGATAATACAAATCGACACCAAAATTAAGTTTGTTTTTACGATTTATCAGATAATTAAATTGTTGTTTTATATTTTTACTGCTAATGGCTAAACTAATGCCAAAATCGTAATATTGTTCGTTCATTTTGTCTTTTGAACTGATATTATAATCGTAAAGACTGTAAATAAAACTAGTAGTAGAGGCTAGTTTGTTATTAAATTTATGTTTAAAATGTACCGATGCCATTTCATTACCGTAATCCATGTCAAATTTTGCGTTCGGGTTGTAAACATCGCGCCCTTTGTAAGCTGAAAATGTCAAATTTGATTTTTCTGATAAATTAAAATCCAGTTTAAGGTTAAGATCATAAAAATTAAGCTTTGAGTTTTTGATATCTTCATTTTTTAAATAAGGCGTATATAAATCGGCATAACTGCGTCGTGCAGCCACCAAAAACGATGATTTGTCTTTTTGAATAGGTCCTTCGGCAAATAATTGCGCTGAAATCAATCCGATATCGCCACCAAAATGAAATTTTTCTTTATTTCCGCTTCTGCCTTTTACATCGAGAATTGATGATAGACGGTTGCCATACGAGGGCGGAATGGAACTTTTATATAGTTTTAAATCTTTGACCGCGTTGGGAACAAATACGGAGAAAAATCCGAGCAAATGTGTAGGATGATAAATAGGGGCACCATCAAGCAAAATCAGGTTTTGGTCAATACTGCCACCGTGTATGGAAAAACCGGCGCCGGCTTCGGAAGTGGTATTAACACCGGGCAAAATTTGTATGGCTTTAAGCAAATCTTTTTCGCCAAAAATCATTGGAATTTTTGCCAACTTTTTCTGTGTAATTTTATGCATTCCGATATGGCTTTTCAATTCTTTCTTAGTGGTTTCTTTAATGACAAAGACGACTTCATTCAAATCGGTTTTGGTTTCTTTTAGATTGATAATCA
>CAZSBI010000088.1:0-19196 GCA_964604735.1 uncultured Flavobacteriaceae bacterium
TTTCGTTATAGCTTCGCTAATTATTATTTTTAACAACCACAGAGTGCACGGAGTTTCACAGAGTTTTCCTACAAGTACAAAACTTCGGACTTCGGACTTCCAACGCACTTTTCCCTTTTACCTTTCTCCTTTTACCTTTCTCCTTCCAACTCTAAACAAAACACACTTGCGTTACACGGCATTTTGTCGAAATAACAAAACTACAAACTAAAGAAATTCTCCGTTTTCATCTATAAACATAGACAATTCTAACCAACGTTCTTCTTTGGTTGATAGCTCAGCAATAATATCTTTGAGTTGCAGCGACAGCTTTTCTATTTCTTCAATGGCAATCGTATTATTATTGAATTTTTCTTCAATTTCGGTTTTTTGAATTGTTAATTGTTCAATTTCTTTATCCAATTTTTTCAACTCCTTTTCTGCTTCACGATTCGGATTGGCTTGCTTATATGATTTTTTAGGTGTTTTAGGTTTTTCTGCTTCTTGTGCTTCCTTTATTTTTAAGTCTTCATAAGCGCGATAATCAGAGTAATTGCCCGGAAAATCTTCAATCACGGCATTACCTCTAAACACAAAAAGATGATCGACAATTTTGTCCATAAAATAACGGTCGTGTGAAACGACAATCAGATTACCGGGAAAATCGAGTAAGAAATTTTCGAGCACATTAAGGGTTACAATATCCAAATCGTTAGTTGGCTCATCAAGGATTAGAAAATTCGGATTTTGAATCAAAACCGTGCATAAAAACAGTCGTTTTAGCTCGCCTCCTGATAGATTTTCGACAAAATCGTATTGTTTTTTGCGGTCGAATAAAAAACGTTCTAATAAAGCGCCTGCTGATATTTGTTGCCCTGATTTTAGCGGAATATATTCGCCAAATTCTTGTATTACCTCAATAAGTTTTTGCCCCGGTTTTACTTTGATACCGCTTTGGCTGTAATATCCGAATTTAATGGTTTCTCCCAAAACTACCGTGCCTGAATCGGGGGCTTGTTTTTGGGTAATAATATCTAAAAAAGTCGATTTTCCTGTGCCGTTTTTGCCAATAATTCCGATGCGTTCGCCACGTTTAAAAACATAATCGAAATTATGCAAGAGTTGCAAGTCGTCATAAGCTTTGGATACTTGTTCCAATTCGATAATTTTTGATCCCATTCGGGTCATACTTATTTCTAATTGCACTTTATGATTGTCGCGGCGTTTTGATGCGCGTTCTTTAATTTCGTGAAAAGCCTCGATACGCGATTTAGATTTATGCGTACGCGCTTTGGGCTGGCGGCGCATCCAATCGAGTTCTTTTTTGAACAATGATTTTGTTTTGCTTAAAGTGACTTGTTCCAAGGCTATTCGTTCCTCTTTTTTTTGTAAAAAATTAGAATAATTTCCTTTGTATCTAAACAGTTCGCCTTCATCAATCTCGATAATTTCGTTACAAACACGTTCTAAAAAATACCTGTCGTGTGTAACCATAAACAAAGTAATTTTTTCTTTGGCAAAATAAGACTCTAACCATTCGATCATTTCTAAATCCAAATGATTGGTAGGTTCGTCAAGAATAAGCAAATCGGGTTTGTTAATCAATCCGATAGCTAAAGCTAAACGCTTTCGTTGTCCGCCCGAGAGTGTTTTGATTTTAATGTCGTGATTATCAAATTTTAGTTTTGACAATATTTGTTTATAATGCGTATCAAAATCCCAAGCTTGCTCCTGCTCCATCGCATTAAAGGCTTTTTCGTAAGCTTTGACATCGTCCATATTTTTAAGAGCATTCTCATAATTTTGAACAATTTTCAACATCGGGTTATCGGCAGCAAAAACTGCTTGTTCTATGGTAAAATCCGGATTAAAATTATCTTTTTGTTCGACATAAACCACATTGATTCCTTTTCTAAAAACTATTTCGCCTGTATCGGGGGTTTCTTTTCCGGCAATAATATTGAGCAAGGTTGTTTTTCCTGTACCATTTTTGGCAATAAATGCAATTTTTTGATCTTTATTTATACCAAAATTCACATTTTCGAACAATAATTTATCGCCAAATGATTTTGAAATATTTTGTACCGAAAGATAATTCATAGTTGTGAAAATTTTGATGCAAGATACAGAATATCCATCAATCGACATAGTTGTTTCTGTGGACAATTTTATTTTACAAAAAACTTCGATTAACTATCGTAAATCAACTTCTTGGATGAAATTTTTTTAATGTTTCGTGTAGAGCTTTTCGGTCTAAATGCAGATAGATTTCGGTAGTTGTTATGCTTTCGTGTCCTAAGAGCAGCTGAATTGAGCGCAAGTCGGCTCCGTTTTCGAGCAAATGCGTGGCAAATGAATGTCGTAGTGAATGCGGACTTATTTTTTTATTGATATTAGCCTTGGCTATCAAGTCTTTGATGATGTAAAAAATCATTACACGAGTTAGCTGTTTGCCTCTACGATTTAAGAATAAAACATCTTCAAAATCGGGGTGAATTTTTTGATGTTTACGAATTGCATCAACATATATATTGATATATTTTTTGGTGTAATCACTTATCGGAACAAAGCGTTGCTTATCTCCTTTTCCGGTTACTTTGACAAATCCTTCGTCAAAAAACAAATCGGACAAATGCAAATTGATTAGCTCTGAAACACGCAATCCGCAACCATAAAGCGTTTCAATAATGGCTCTGTTTCTTTCTCCTTCGGGGCTTGACAAATCTATGTTGGCTATCATTTTATCAATCTCATCAACAGTTAAAACATCGGGCAGTCTCCTACTGATTTTAGGCGATTCTATCAATTCCATCGGATTATATTCAATGATATTTTCGAGCTGTAAATATTTAAAAAACATTCGCAAACCCGATAGCAATCTCGATTGAGTTGAGGCTTCGATAAATTCTGATATTTGATAGATAAATTCTTTTAAATAGCTTTCATTTACCTCAGATAAATCCAAGCTGCTGTCAGCATTGTTGAAAAAGCGGTACAACTTACGAACATCGTTTAAATATGCGGCTATCGAATTGTCAGAAAGTTTCTTTTCCAACTTCAAATACAACTTAAAATCTTGTAAAGCTTCGTCCCAATTCATTAGTAATTTCTTATATTTATTTGATATTCAAAGATTTGTTATTGCTATTTTTTATTTATTTAGGCTTTGCAATTTCAAAAAAAAAATGCATCTTTGCAATAATATATTAACATTTTAAAAAATAAAGATATGAAAAAATACATTGTTGTATTGATATTTGCAATAACTTTTAGTTCGGTTGCACAGGATTTTAGAATTGGTTTGACCTTAGCGCCTACCATTAGTTTTAACAAAAACACTCAAAAAAATACTGATGGAAAATGGGTGACAATAGAAGGCTCAGGCGGTTTAGGCTGGAAAGGAGGCTTATTAGCCGACTATAATTTTGCCGGAAATTACAATCTTCATTCAGGTTTGTTAATTCACAGCAAATCGTTTAATACCGATAATTACAGTGGATCAGTCACCACGGTAGAAATACCTCTTGCCTTAAAGCTGCGCAGTAAGGAAGTGACTGACAATGTGCATATTACAGGCTTCTTCGGTAGCACCTTAGACCTTAATGTAAACGCCAAATATACCGATAATGACGGCAATGAAGTAAATGCAAAAGATTACTATAACAAGTTAGGATTCTCGTTTATGGCAGGTGCCGGAGCCGAATACGATCTTGATTTTGGTAGTGTTGGTATCGGTTTATCCTATCACTTAGGTTTGACAAATATAGTAAATGATAATACTATTTTTGAAACCGTTCCAAAACATTTATCTATTGATTTGGTATTTTATTTCTAAACAAAAAACAATTTTTAATCAAAAAACCACTCCTAATCGAGTGGTTTTTTTTGGCTTAATCTGTAATTGATTTGTTTGACAATTTGTTTTAAAGAATACTGTATCAAGTTTTCTTCTTTTTCTTTTTGGCGGCAGGAAATAATACGTTGTTGAGTATTAAACGGTAGCCGGGCGAATTGGGGTGTAAATCGAGTTCGGTTTTGGGGTCGCCTACTCTGTGGCTATAATCCTCCGGATCGTGACCGCCGTAGTAAGTAAACATTCCTTTGCCTTTGACTCCGTGTATGTAACGCGCTTCTGAATTCATTCTGTTTTGCGCAAGAATGATTATATTCGGTTTGATTAATTTATTGTCATAAGCTGTTGTTTGTCCCATAAATCCTTTGATCAGCATTGTATGATTTTGTGTTAACATTGTTGGTACTGGATCCCATTTTGCCGAAAATTCATTCAGCTCAAAATAATCGGTTTCTTTGGGTATTTTTCGTTTGCGTGTTGTATCTATATCCGAAAATTCATATACCATCGGATTTTGTTCCAAAGTAAAATTTGTAAATGCTAGGGTTTTTGAATAATCTAATTTGCTTTGATAAGCCGGTTCGGAAGGGTCGCCGTCATACATTGCTTCGGCAATATCTACTCCATCTGCGGCAAGCGCAATATCAAAGGAATCAGTAGCGGAACACATAGCAAACATAAATCCGCCGCCGACAACATAATCGCTAATTTTTTTGGCAACGGCTAGTTTGAGTTGCGATACTTTGGCATAGCCCAATTTCTTTGCCAATTTTTCGAGATACTGCTTGCGTTCTATATACCAAGGTGCGGTTCTGAATGCCGCATAAAACCTACCGTATTGTCCGGTAAAATCTTCGTGGTGCAAATGCAACCAATCGTATTCTAACAACTTATCGTCAAGCACTTCTTCGTCATATACCACATCGTAAGGAATTTCGGCATAGGTCAGCACCATAGTTACAGCATCGTCCCAAGGCATATTGTCTTTGGGTGAATATACCGCAATTTTGGGTGCTTTTTCAAGCACTACCGCTTCTTGATTTTGTGAAGGCGAAGCAATATTTTTTAGTATTTGCAAAGCATCGTCTTCTGAAATTATTTGAAAACTGACAGAGCGTATTTGACATTCTTCCTTAATGCTTTGATCAAAAGGAATTAAAAAGGAACCGCCTTCATAATTGAGCAACCATTTTACTTTGATATGTTGTTGTAATGCCTTAAAAACAATTCCGTAGGCTTTAAGGTGATTGCTTTGGTGCTCGTCCATAGAAATGTATATGAATTTGGCAAAACTCATCTGCCAAAACAACATAAAAACGAGACTTAAAAGTATATTTTTAGAACGGAAAATCATTTTCATCAATATTATTCATATCGGGCGGTAAAGAAAAAGTATCTGCCGATATATCTGTGTTAGCATTCATTTTTGATTCCATTACTTGTTCGCCGGCATCAAACATATTCAAATCTGAAAAACGACCGAATTGCCCTTCAAAACGCATACGAATATTACCTGTTTTACCATTACGGTGCTTGGCAATAATAAATTCGGCTTGATTATCGGTTGGGGTATCATCTTCCCATACATCAAGTTTATAATACTCGGGGCGATAAATAAAACTTACGATATCGGCATCTTGCTCAATTGCTCCGGACTCACGAAGGTCAGACAGCATTGGGCGTTTATGTCCTGATTTATCGGCGCGTTCTTCAACCTTACGAGACAATTGCGATAGGGCAATAACCGGAATACCAAGTTCTTTGCCTAAGGCTTTTAAGTTTCGAGAAATTGTTGAAATTTCTTGTTCACGATTAGAACCTGCCTTATTTCCGGTCTGCGCTGTCATCAACTGTAAGTAGTCAATAATTAAAATACCTATATCGTATTGCGATTTCATTCGGCGTGCCTGTGCCCGCAAATCGAAGATTGACAACATACTGGAATCGTTTATATATATAGGCGCATTCGCAATTTTATCCATTTTATTGTTCAACAAATTCCATTCCATTTCCGATAATTTTCCGCTACGAAAACGGTCTGCCGGAATTTCAGTTTCTATGGATACTAATCTTTTTGCCAATTGTGCCGAAGTCATTTCTAAATTAAAAATTGCTACCGGTACTTTATGATCGATTGCCATATTACGAGCCATCGACAATACAAAAGCTGTTTTACCCATACCCGGACGTGCGGCAATAATGATTAAATCGCCCGGTTGCCAACCCGAAGTATAATCGTCGAGGGTTAAAAATCCGGTCGAAATACCACTCAATCCTTCTTGCTTTGCCAGCTGTTCTAGTTGAACTTTTACATCGGATAATACTGTACTCATTTCTACTGTTCCACGTTTTAAACTTCCTTGCGAAACTTCAAAGAGTTTTTTTTCGGCATCATCTAATAAATCGAAAACATCGACAGTTTCATCAAAAGATTTTTCGGTAATTTCACCCGAAATTTCAATCAATTTACGTTTGACATACATTTGTAAAATAATACGCGAATGATACTCGATATGTGCAGCCGTAGGTACCAAATTTGAGAGTGTAATTAAGGCATACTCGCCCCCTACTTGTTGTAGCGTGCCTCGTTCTTTCAGCTTTTCTACTACGGTAAAAATATCAACAGGGTCGCCTTCTTCAAACAGTGAAATAATGGCAGTAAATATTTCTTGATGTTCGGGCAAGTAAAAAACTTCCGGAAATAGCAAATCTATGGTTTCATCTACCCCGCGTTTATCAATCAGCATAGCGCCCAAAATAGCTTTTTCGAGTTCAATGGCTTGTGGTGGCACTTTGGCTTGCGGCATACTTAGGTTTCGTTGCTGTTGTCGTTGTAAGGCTATGTCTTTCTTAGGTTTTTCCATTTATTACTGTCGGTATTTTTTGTTTGATGATTATTAAATTATGTATGATAAGCACTCTTTTTACAGATTAAGGCAATTTGTTGCGTTACAAAAAAACTATTTTTTCTTTTTTCGTGCATATAGATATAATGTATGACTTTCTATCTCGATATCCATTGCTTCTTCAAAATCTTTCTTGATTGATTCAATACGCGGATCGCAGAATTCGATAATTTGAAAATCGTCGAGCATAATTATATGATCGTGATTGCTGTTAAAATAACTCTTTTCATAAAAAGCTTGTACTTTTCCAAACTGATGTTTTCTGACCAGCCCTGCGTCTAATAACAACTCCAATGTATTGTATAATGTTGCCTTGCTAATTCTAAATTGTTTTTCTTTGAACAGATTATTGAGAAACTCGATATCGAAATGTTCTTCTAAATTGTAAATTTCTTCTAAAATGGCATATCTTTCGGGTGTTTTTCGGTATTGTTTTTCTTCCAAATACGAAGTCAACAACTCCTTTACTTTAAGCTGTTCTTGTTGTTTTGCTGAAAATTTATTGTTTTCAGAGTAATTTTGATTAGCCATACTATTTGTATTTATTTTAGATGATAAAAGTACGCATTTTTAATCTTGTTTAGACATAAAAAATGCCAAAACTTATTGAAACTGTTATTAACGATGGAGTGAAATTTTGTTAATAACTACAACTTCTTTATAAAATCGTACAAATGACTGCTTTGCGAGCATAAAATTTGCTACACATTAAACCTAAAATGCATTACATCGCCGTCTTGTACAATGTATTCTTTGCCTTCGACACGCATTTTACCGGCTTCTTTTACTTTGGCTTCTGAGCCATAGCCTACATAATCGTCGTATGCGATGACTTCGGCACGAATAAAGCCTTTTTCAAAATCGGTATGAATTACGCCGGCGGCTTGTGGTGCGGTTGCGCCTACCGGAATAGTCCAAGCGCGCACTTCTTTGACGCCTGCTGTAAAGTAAGTTTGTTGTTTGAGTAATTTATATACCGAACGAATCAGTTTGTTAATGCCGGGTTCTGTCAAACCCAAATCGTCAAGAAACATTTTGCGTTCTTCGTAAGTGTCTAATTCCATAATGTCTGCCTCGGTGGCGGCTGCCAAAACCATAATTTCGGCATCTTCGTCTTTAACGGCTTCGCGAACGGCTTTTACATAGTCATTTTCTGTAGTTAATGCAGCTTCGTCAACATTGCAAACATACAAGACCGGTTTGTCTGTCAACAATTGATATGTATCGATATACTTAGTTCGTTCATCATCAGTAAAATCGATAGCACGCACTGAAATACCTTTGAGTAATTCCTCTTTGATACCTTCTAATAATTCAAGTTCTTTTTTACCTTCTTTATCGCCTGTTTTGGCTTTACGTTTTACTTTTTCGATACGATTTTCGACTGTTTCAAGGTCTTTAAATTGCAATTCCATATCGATTATTTCCTTGTCACGAACCGGATCGATGTTACCTTCTACGTGGGTAATATTGCCATTGTCAAAGCAACGCAATACGTGAATAACGGCATCTGTTTCTCTGATATTTGCCAGAAATTTGTTACCTAAACCTTCGCCTTTGCTGGCACCCTTTACCAATCCGGCAATATCGACAATTTCTACCGTTGCGGGTAAAACTCTTTCCGGATTGACAATTTTTTCGAGAGCTTCCAATCGTTCGTCAGGTACGTTTACCACGCCAATATTTGGTTCGATAGTACAAAATGGATAGTTTGCCGATTGTGCTTTGGCATTAGACAAACAATTAAATAAAGTTGATTTTCCTACGTTAGGTAATCCTACAATTCCTGCTTTCATTTGTTATTTTTTAATTCCTGCAAAGATAATATAAAAAGTGAATTTTCGCTTATGTTTTTTCGTGTCGATTATTGGCTGTTATACCAAATTACTTGTGAAAATTATTTCTTTCCGAAAATAAGTTTTCTATAAAGCGTTGCAGTAACTATAATGTATAGCAAAGCTAATCCGACAATGGCAAATTTGATACTTGCAAACCAAAAGGCATTGTTTGGTGTATTTGTATTTTGGTCTCCTAATAGTATTTTGAGAAGCAGATAATTTTCGATACCATCAAAAATGCCGGCTATAAATTGTGCATACATTAATATGGTTCCTACAATAATCAGCAAGTGCCTTGTGGCAGGGAGTTTCTGAATTATTTTGTAAATAGAAATGGCAATAAATGACACATACAAAAGAATAAAAAGATAGTCAAAGCCGAGGTCAAAAGCCACCCAAAGTTTAGCGTTTGGCGTCCAAGTGTTTAGCATTTGTTGCGACTTATCAAAATCCTTTGCCAGTTCGTATGCGCCTATACCTGAGCAGGCATCTGTTATAATATACGCATCTATGATTTTTATCGCAACAATTACTACCAGCGTCAAAGCTGTGAGTAGATAATACTTGTTGTTTTTTATAAAATTCATTTAATTATTCGACTTTTATCAAATCTAAATCCTTGTCAATTTTAAGAATTATTGAAGCTTGATTTTTAAATCCGTCTTCGGCAGTATGCTTATACAAATATACTTTTGAGCTCTGCGTAGTGCGACCTATTTTTTGCAAACCTTCAAACAGATTGTCTGCATTGGCGGCGCGTACCAAAATATCAAAAGTGGTATCAAATCCGTTTATAGCTGCAAAACTCGGTAAGGTTTTATATTTTTGTTTGTACTTAGCGGCTACTTTCTTGTCGAATAAACGTATAATTTTGCTAGGAAAATGATAGTGTAATTTTGCTAAAAACACATTCATTCTGTCATTTGTGTCATCTTCATACAACTTGTCATCTTTTATTGTAAACAAAGTTATTTTACGTTTTTCAGCCTCAGCGTTTAGGGTTGAAAGCACCGAAAATGCAAATGAATCGTCGGAGGTAATCATCAGTACAAAATTATCTTTATCTTTTGATAATTTGTCCATAATAGTAGTCGCTGCAATCGAATTGCCCTCTTTTGTTTTTTTGCCTTCCATAATAGTTACGTCATTTCCTAATTGTTTGGCAATAGTATCTGCCTTGACTCTATTGTTTGGATCGCAAATAATATTGATGGCTTTTCCTGTCGATTTTTCGCGCAGATATTGTATTAGATGTTTTTCTACATCGTCGTTGTTAGTCGTTGTAACAATTAGATTTCTGAATTTTTTATCTCCTTTATAATTATGCACTACCACAGGTGTGTTGTCTAGCTCTAACACTTCGGCAACTTTCTCAATATTTTCTTTTTTAATTGGGCCAATTACAAAATTATAATCAGACAAATCGGTTACTTCTAATATTCTGCCTACTACAAATGGCGATGCTTGCGTATCGAACACGTCGTATTGTATTTGCATACCTAGTTGCTTTAACGAGTCAATAGCCATTTGAATACCTGTATAATAACTTAGCACACTGCTATTGCTTAACAACTTACAATTATCTTCGCCTGCTTCTTTAATTGTTTTTATTTTGAATGGTAAGAGTATGGCAATTTTATAAGTTTTATCCAACTGCAAACTGTCGAGTAAATTGTATTGTTGCTGTGGTTCTACTTTTAGAGAGTCTGTCTTTGCAATTGAAAAGATATTTTTTTCGTCAATATGTATCTTATCTTTTACCAGTTTGTCCAAAAATGGTTTTTTGTGAGGCATATTGCGTTTAAATTTGATAGTTTGATCGGCTTTTAAACCATCTTTAAGCTCGGGATTTAGCGCAATCATTTCTTCTTCGGTCGTATTAAATCTCTTGGCTAAACTATACATTGTTTCTTTTGCCTGCACGGTGTAATATATGTAGTGTTCTTCGTCTCTAATTTCTTCTTTTGATGCAATAAATTTGGGCACTACCAATTTTTGGTCAACTTTGATCGTTTCGTTTACTATTTCGGGATTTAATCTTTCTAACTCATCGACAGTAATGCCGTGATTGTATGCTACACGCCATTTTCCTTCACTTTTTTGAACTATGTAATAGGTGTATTTACTTTCATCTATTTTTTTAGGTGCATTTTCGTCTTCAAAAATCGGAATAATTAAAATCTGTCCTAATTTGATATCAGTACCTTCTACGCCATTTAGTTTAACGATACTTTCAATTTTAGAATGATATTTTTTTGACAAGCTAAACAAGGTTTCATTTTCACCGACAGTATGATATTTGTAATCGATGATTTTACCGGTAAGTACAACTGCCGAATCGCTAACGGTTTCTAAAACTTCGGGTTTGGGTATCAAAATACTTTGTCCTTCTTTTAAAACAACGCCTGCTCTTACCTCTCCGTTGTATTTGTATATATCTGAGGGCGCCAATTGATATTTTTTGGCAATATCTAATACGGTTTCACCTTGTTTTACTTTATGTATAACAAAGTTTTGTGCCTGAATTTGCAGTACAGCGAAAAAAATGATTAAAAATACAGCTATTTTTCTTTTCATTATGATTCAATTATCAATTTTATAGACGAATAAAACGTCAATTTTTATTATTCCAACTCAACACTTAAACCCTTGTTTAACAATGTTGATGCAATGGGTTCAAGTTTATCAAAAGCGCCTTTTTTTACCACACTTTTGCCTTTGTAATGCGTCATCATAGCACATTGCTCTGCTTGATAAAGATCGTGTTCGCAGTAGCGCATCAGCATTTCGATAACAAAATCGAATGTATTGACGTCATCATTATACAGAACTATTTTGTATAGTTTTGTTTCTTCATTTTTGTGCTTGTGCTTTGGTGAATGTTTCTCGGTCATAAGACAAAAAATTTAAACTCTAAAATTATAATTTTTTTTGATAGTAAAAAAATTTATTTTTTTGTAAATTTTAAACTAACCCAATTATTCTTTTCAAATTGTTTTTCAAATACCATACCATATTTTTGTGCTTCGGCGCTCACAATGGGAATTCCTTGTGTATAAAAACCACTTAGAACCAATATGCCGCCTGATCTTAATTTTTGCGTATAATACTGAATATCATTTAGTAATATATTTCTGTTGATATTTGCCAAAACTATATCGAAAGTATCGAAACTACTTAGTATAGAAGCATCTCCAAGGTAGGATTTGATGTCTGTTGTGTCATTTTTTTCAAAATTTTCGATCATATTTTCGTAAGACCATTTATCAATATCAACGGCAAAAACAGATTTTGCTCCATATTTGTGTGCAATAATTGACAAAACACCCGTGCCGGCGCCCATATCCAGCACCGACTTATCGGCAAAATCGATTTCGAACATTTGTTTAATCATCAGATAAGTCGTTTCGTGATGTCCGGTACCAAAACTCATTTTAGGGTCAATTGTGATTTGCATTGGCAGATTTTTGTCCGGATGAAATGATGTTTTGATATAAATTTTGTCATCAATTACTAATGGTTTGATTTGTTTTTCCCAAGTTTTATTCCAATTTTCTTCGATGACAATCTTTGTAGTGTACTGATAATCAATATTATACTTATCTAAAATTTCGGAGAAGTTAAGTTCTTGATTGGTAAATGCCGAAAAACCATTTTCGTTTTCTACAAAACCTTCAAAACCAATTTGTGCCAGTTCCGCAATAAAAATATCACGAAAAACTTCTACTTGTTCAATAATAAATTTGTATTCTTTATAATTCATTTTTCTTCTGTTTTGAGTTTATTCCCATCCAAATAATACCGATAAACATCCAGAGTGTAAAAAGGAATAGTGCTTTGTTGAATAAATCGCCGTTATTTTCGATCTTGAACCAAGTCAAAGTACCTCGTAAAAACAGTAGCGCTTCAATAAATAAATAACCCGAAAAAAATGTGTAGAATGCTTTTTTATTCAAGTTGATAAATGCCAATTCGCTTGCCAAAACCAACAAAAACGGTGTAAATATACCCAAGGTTATTATATGCAAATAGCCAATGATAAAATCGCGGATATGGTAACTCAAATCGGCATAATATTGAAATGAGCCCATAAATTGCAAGACTGCCTTTACAAAAAGTGTTATTAAAACGATGGTTAATATTTTATATGAAAAATCTGAAATACTATGTTGCAAATAATGGTAATACTGTTGCAATATTTTCAATAAAATAAATAGCGCAACTATTTCGGCAGCACCTCCTATAATTGACAATCCGTTGTACAAATATCCGGGTTGATCCCACAAAGTATTGTAAAAATAGCCGAAGAAAACGGCTATCATCAGAAGTTGATAAATCTGTTTTACTTTGGTGGCACAAATAGTAATATTTCGGCGTTCGAGCAAATACATTGTCAATCCGATAAAAGCAAATAAAAACCAACCATTGTACTGAAAATGAAGGTAATAGAAAATATCAAATTTATAAAAAGCAGATTTTTTTCCGAATAATTTGATAATAAATACCAGAGACCAAGGGCTTAAACTTGACAAAAATTGCAACCACAATCCGCCTTTGATAAACTTGTACGTAGCGGGGTACAAATCGACATCTTTTTTATGCTTGAAAAAATAATGTAAAAACAAATAAGTTGAAACCAAAAACAATGATAAAAATAGTATGGAAAAAAACTTATACCCTTGTATGGGAAAAGAAAAATACATTCCAAATACATTGGCAATAGTAAACCAATAAATAAATTGAAAATATTTGCTATGCAGTTTATCCTTTAAGAATATATATGACACAAAGCTAATAAATGCTCCGTGTAACCAACCCAAAAATGCTACGTGCGAGTGTGCATGCAAAAAATTAGAAAAATTAATGACAATAGAAAAAACAGGTACCATTCGCAGTATCAAGCCGAGCAAGGCTATTGCCATAAAAAAATACAATGCAATTTTAAATTGATTTTTAGCAGTCATATTTATGTTGTATTATTTTGTTGATATGTAAAAGACGCGATAAATCGCGTCTTTTATACATATAATATATATATAAATTATTTTAATTTTCTCGGATCAATTTTGTTTTTCAAAATTTCTTCGCGTTTTTTCAAAGACTCTTTGTCTTGCTTGTTCTTTGGAATATTATACGCATCAAAACTAAGTTTTTCAATCAAATTCTTGGTGTTTGCATGTATAGTTACCGTCTTATGTTGTTTACCTGTCTTGTGATTGGTATTAAAACGCACTTTAATTTTTTCACTTTGTCCGGGCTGAATGGGTTCTTTTGGCCAGTAAGGCGTTGTACAACCACAGGTTGCTTTTACTTTGGTAATCACCAAAGGCGCTTCACCTGTATTGGTAAAAGTATAAACGGTATCTAAAATCTCACCTTCGTTATGTGTGCCAAAATCAACCTCTTTATAATCAAATTTCATAATTGGCAACTTGTTCATATCAGCCATACGTTGTTTGGCTTTTTGCAAATTTTCATCTTTTATTCTTGATGAAGGGTCGTCTCCTGAGTTACAACTCATAAACGACACGATAAATAATAGTAAAAATGCTATTTTCTTCATAATTAGTATATTTTTTTATTAATTTCTTCCTCTAATATTTTTATGTAATTTATTTTCTTCCTTCAATTCTTTATAAACGCTGTGCAATACTCCATTGATAAATACATTACTTTTTTGAGTTGAAAACTCCTTGGCTATTTCGACATACTCATTTATAGATACATTGGTCGGTATGGAAGGAAAATATATAAACTCCGCTATTGCCATTTTCATAATCAATTTGTCAATTTGCGAAATACGTTCAAAATCCCAATTAGGTGTTTTTCCTTCGATAAATTCGGTAAGTTCCTTATCATTCAAGATTACTTTTCTAAACAAATCGACGGCAAACTCTCTGTCCATTACATCTTTAAACAAATCCGGCAATGTATCAAAATCTGCATTTTGTTTAAGCCCCGATATTGTTTTCATCACCATTGTATTGGCAATTGCAATATCATCTGACCATTGGCTTTCGTCTGCCTCAAAAGAATCGTGAAGTGCCGTTTCGGGCGCAATAATATTCTTATAAATATCTAAAACGAACTCTTTATCTTCCTTAAAAGAACTAATCGGAGAGCTCATATATTCCGAATAATACTTGCTGTTTTTAATATTTTGCCATAAAATTTGAATAATTTCTTTATCAATATCCCATTTATTCAGTTTGTATTTACGCTTAAAAGTTGTTAAAAACTCATTTTTTTCGAGCGCATTAAAGACTTTATTCTGTGTAAATTTGTAGTTTGGACTAAGATCTTCTTCGGTAGGAAAATTTTTATTTAGCCCTTTTTCAATTTCATTTTCGGCTTTATGTTTTAGTTCAATTAGAAGCAACAACAGTAGTGCATACAATTTATAAATATTATCAAAACTCAAAAAAAGTAATTTTTCTTGATTCGGCAAATTATCGTCTTGCGATTGTTGCATAGCAAAAGCGTTTTGCATTACCTTTGATCTGATGTTTCTTCTATTTAGCATAATTTCAATTTCGTTCAAAAAATAAAGCGCAAATTTAATTTTTATTTGCAAATAATACCAAAAAAAAATATTTTTTGTTTCAATAAATTTTTTCTTAGCTTTGTAGCATAAAAATTCTTAAAAAGATAGATTAAATGAGCGATAAAGAATACACCAAACACCAAGAGATTTACTCTAAAGTTTTTAGAGCCGGAAGAAGAACCTATTTCTTTGATGTAAGAGAAACAAAGGCAGGCGATTATTATCTTACCATTACCGAGAGTAAGAAAAACATGAATGAAGATGGTACATTTAGCTACAAAAAGCACAAAATTTATCTTTATAAAGAAGATTTTGGCAAATTTCAAGAATTATTGGGCGATGTAACCCAATACATTTTAGATGAAAAAGGAGAAGAAGTCATTTCAGAAATACATCAGAAAGACTTTAGTCCGGTAGTTGATGAAACTGAGGTAAAAGAAGAAACTGCTGATGAAGCAGCAGAAGAAACTACAAATACAAACGACTTTACCGACGTTGATTTTGACAATATCTAAGTTAATAAGATTATCATAAATAATTTTAACCATCTCTTTTGAGGTGGTTTTTTATTTTTAAATGAATAGAGATTTATTGTTAGCCAACTCTGATAACGAGAGCCAATTAACAGCTAAGTATTATCAATTTCCTGACAAAAATCAATTTTAAAAAAATTATTCTATATTTGCCACCGTTAATTAAACAATAAATATTTATGGCTTACAATTTACTAAAAGGAAAGAGAGGTATTATTTTTGGGGCATTAGACCCTAATTCAATTGCATGGAAAGTAGCAGAACGCGCTCACGAAGAAGGAGCAAAATTTGTTTTAACCAATGCGCCCGTTGCATTACGAATGGGAAAAATAAACGAATTGGCAGAAGCAACCGGTTCACAAATAATTCCTGCTGATGCTACATCAATGAAAGATTTAGAACATTTGGTAGAAGAATCGATTAAAATACTTGGTGGCAAAATAGATTTTGTACTACACTCTATCGGAATGTCCGTCAATGTAAGACGCGGTTACCACTACACTGACCAAGATTATCGTTTTACCAAAACAGGTTGGGACGTTTCGGCACTATCATTTCACAGAGTAATGAATGTTTTGTACAACCAAAAAGCAATGAACGAATGGGGTAGTATTGTAGCCTTATCATACATGGCGGCGCAACGCGTTTTTCCTGATTATAACGACATGGCAGATAACAAAGCTTATTTAGAATCGGTAGCGCGCAGCTTTGGTTACTTTTTCGGACGCGATTTTAAAGTACGCGTTAACACTATTTCGCAATCGCCTACACCCACCACAGCAGGTAGCGGTGTAAAAGGTTTTGACGGATTTTTGGCCTTTGCCGAAAAAATGTCACCATTGGGTAATGCCACTGCATTAGAATGTGCCGATTATACCATCTCAATGTTCTCTGATTTAACCAAAAAAGTTACTTTACAAAACCTTTTCCACGATGGCGGTTTCTCTAACGTAGGTATTAGCGACCAAGTTATGAATATGTTTAACGAAAGTGAAGCAAAAGAGAAAAAAACAGAACCAAAAAAGAAAAAATAATTCAATTTATCTTACATATATTATTGAAGCGATGCATTTTGCATCGCTTTTTTGTTTTTTTTGGGGTGTTAGCTGTAAATTTTTAGCTGTTGGCTTCCAACTCCCCCGCACTTTCCCCTTTTACCTTTCCCCTTTTACCTTTTACCTTTTACCTTTTACCTCGCTCCTTTCCCCTCGCTCCTTTCCCCTCGCTGAAAAAACTGAAAAATGTCAGAAAAAGTATTAAATTTATTCTTATATTTGAGATTAATTTTACGTTTATTAAACCAAATAAAAGAATATGAAACCATTAAAAATCATTGTTTTGGTCAAGCAAGTGCCCGACACACGCAATTTAGGCTCTGATGCCATGAAACCCGACGGCACTGTAAACCGCGCCAAAATACCCACAATTTTTAACCCCGACGATTTAAACGCCCTCGAAATGGCACTTAACCTAAAAGATCGCGCACCCGGCAGTAGCGTAACCGTGCTCACTATGGGACCGCCAAAAGCCGCCGATATAATGCGTGATTCGCTATATCGCGGTGCTGACAAAGCCATAATGATATCAGACAGACGCTTTGGCGGTGCCGACACATTGGCAACCAGTTATACCATTGCACAGGCTATCAAAAAAATTGGCAATTACGACCTTATCTTAGGCGGAAGACAAGCTATTGACGGCGATACTGCACAAGTAGGACCGCAAACAGCCGAAAAACTAAATATCAATCAAGTTACTTATGCTATTGATATTCCCGAAGTTGCAGACGACAAAATTGTTATCAAACGTAAATTAGATAAAGGTATTGAAGTCGTAGAAACTCCTTATCCTTGTCTAATTACCGTACACGGCGCAGCCCCCGAATGTCGTATGCCTATTGCCAAACGCGTAATGAAATACAAATATGCGCGTAGCAAAACCGAATTGAGTAAAGCTGAAGAATGGCTTAAAAAATTACACGACGAACGTCCTTACCTGACTATTGAAGAATGGGGCGTAGAAGATATTAATGCCGAAGCAGAAAAAATTGGTTTAGCAGGCTCGCCTACCAAAGTAAAAAGCATCGAAAATGTAGTATTTACGGCAAGTGAATCAAAAGTATTATCCGATTCTGATGACGATATCGAAGAAATGATTAAGGAATTATTAGCACATCACACCATCGGATAAAACAAACAAAAAAAACAGAATTTATTATGAAGAATGTATTAGTATATTGTGAAGTCGAAAATCAAAAAGTTGCGGGTATTAGTCAAGAGTTATTGTCTGCCGGAAAAAAATTGGCAGAAAAACTTAATGTGCAACTAGAAGCAATGGTTTTCGGTAAAAATTTAAACGGTATTGAAACACAAATCGAACCCTATGGTGTAGATAATATATATGTAGCAGACGATGCGCGTCTGGAACCTTACACTACCCTATCGCACGCCAAATTGGCAACTCATCTTATCACAAAACAAGACCCACAAATTGTTTTGTTTGGTGCAACAGCCATCGGTCGCGATTTAGCACCTCGTATTGCCTCGGCAGTAGGTTGTGGGCTAACCGCCGATACCACCATACTCGAAATTGGTGATCACGAAGTAAAAAAAGAAAACAAAGTTTACAAAGACCTATTGTATGCTATCCGTCCCGCTTTTGGTGGAAGTATTATGGCAAATATTATCAACTGGGATATGCATCCGCAAATGGCAACCGTTCGCGAAGGTGTAATGAAAAACGAGATTTTTGATGCCAACTATAAGGCTAAAATCGAAAAAATTGATTTAAGTCTGCTTAGTGATGAAGATTTTGTAGTCAAAATTTTGGAACGTAAAATAGAAGAATCTAATGTCAACCTGAAAGACGAAGCTATAATCGTAGCCGGTGGTTACGGTGTTGGTTCCAAAGAGAATTTTGATAAATTATTTGAACTTGCCGAAGTACTCGGTGGCGAAGTAGGAGGCTCGCGTGCCGCTGTCGATGCCGGTTATATTGATCATGAAAGACAAATTGGGCAAACGGGCGTTACCGTCAGACCCAAATTATATATTGCAGCCGGAATTTCGGGCGCTGTACAACATACCGCAGGTATGCAAAATGCCGCAATGGTAATATCTATCAATACTGATAAGAATGCACCCATTAACGAAATAGCCGATTATGTAATTGTAGGCGATTTAAACGAAGTGATTCCGAAAATGATCAAAGCCTACAAGAAAAACACCAAATAACACCTAAAAAATTTGAAAATGAGTAATTATTATAAAGAAACACCCGATTTTAGCTTCCATCTTTCGCATCCTTTGATGAAAAAGATTGTTGCCTTAAAAGAAAAAAACTTTGCCGAAGCACAACAATTTGACTACGCACCTCTCAATCACGAAGATGCACTCGATTCTTACAACAAAGTACTCGATATTGTTGGTGATATTTGTGCTACAACTATTGCCGAAAACGCAGAGTCTGTCGATATTGAAGGACCTAAAATTGTTAATAACGAAGTGGTTTATGCCAAAGGCACTACCGAAAACTATCAAGCAT
>CAZSBI010000089.1:0-9689 GCA_964604735.1 uncultured Flavobacteriaceae bacterium
CCTAATTTTATTGAGTTACTCTTAAAAATTATTCCATTATAATTAATAATCCAAGGCAAACCTAAATAATTTGGTTTATCATCAGAATTTGATATTGTCAGAACAGAATTATCTTGAAAAGTAATGATTATTTTACTCCAATCCATTGTGGTACTCCAATTTCCATAACCGATATTAAAAACTTTATTTACGATGTAGTCAGGGATACTATCAAATCTTATGATTGTATCAATATAAAAATCAAAATCTGTATTTTCACCCGGAAAATGATACAAGTTCTCATTGTCGAACCTGTCATATCCTTTTTTATTTATTTTATGTATTTCTTTTTTTATATATTTAACGTATTTTGATATGTCTTTTTCGGTAATATCTAAATCACTCTTTTTATTAGTTATGAAGCGAGAAGTGTCTATATATTCAACAAGTTTATTTATTTGATTTTCTTCAAGAGTTTTCGGTAATTTATTAAATGCTCTTTTTGATTTGTCTTTCAATCTAAATATATTATCTTTTCGTTTATATTCTATAAAACTTAAATGGTGGTGAAAGCAACCTAGACTTCCATTTTCAAATCTGATAGATACTATTTTATTACTTTCTGTTGAGAATAATTTATCTGGCAATGAATATTTTACTATTTCTTTCTTTTCAAGTTCAACTTTGTATCTATTTTTTAAGGTGGCATCTGATATAATTAATTGCTTATTAAAAACAGTTGAGTTTGTTATTTCAAAGGGAACTGTCATATAATTAAACCAAGCATTTTTTACAGTGTCATATTTTAAAATTCTATTTCTTTCAAAACCAATATTTTCATTGTTAAAAACAACTTTTTGATACGGTTCGGGTATAGGAATTTCAATCAGTAAATCAAATTTAGAAAACTCATTTTTATTGATACGATATATATTGTTATAGGTAAATACATAAAGATTATTATTTTGAGTTTCAATTAATGATAGCTTATCTAATTTTTTTGAAGATTTCCAAACGGATTTTAATTCATTATTAAAGGCTTGAACAGACAAATCTTTATTAACTAGATATATTGTTTTTCTATTTTTAGTAACTTCAAAATCAATAACATCCGGCATTCTAATCCAATTAATGCTGTCTGTTTTTGTATAATAAATTCTTCCTTGCTGGTTTACTATAAAATACTCATTAAATATTCTTATTTTTCTAATATCCGGTCTGTCTTTTTTTGAAAGTCTTGAATATTTTTTTTGAGATAAAGGGGTTGGGATTTTTTCCCAAGTTTGGCAATTATCTGTCGTTTTATAAATAACATTCCAAAATGAACCAAACAAGCCAATACTATCATTTTTTGAAAAGTGAATAGTCGAAAATCTTAAATTCCCTTTTTTTTCTACTTTATCAAATTCTTTCCATGTCTTACCATAGTCATTAGAGTAATAAATTAGTTGAGAAGAACCACTCATCCATATTTTTCCTTTCCCATTCGAATAAAAAGCGTCAATCCAACTACTTTTTCCAAAGATTACTTTATTCCAATTAGCCCCGTCATTTGTTGAACGATATATAAAATTTTGCTTCCCATTTTCTTGTATAAATCCGGATATAATTAAAATACTGTCATTTATGTAATTAATTCTGTCAAATGTTTGACCGGAAATAATATCCATTTTGTTTTTTGAGCCGAAATTTCCAAATTCCCACAATCCCCCCAGTTTTTTAGTAAAATATGTATTTCCTGTTTTTGTTGCAATCCAAATTTTTTCATTGCCTGAAATTGCAAATCCTTCTGTTCCTCCACGAATTGGAAGTTTTGCAGCAAATCTATTTTGTGCAATTCCAAAATCGGAATTATGAACATTAAAATTAATATGTAAATTCTGGTTCTCATAATTGTGTGTAATGGATAAGTATATGGCTCGTAGCGGATTTTAACGTACAAGCTATTGATTAAAACACAAAGGTAGCAAAATTCAACGAATTTTGCGGTGCGAATACGCAACAAACACTGAATTAAGTAATTAGCCCTTATGATCTATGCCTTGCACAAGCACCGGCACACACCATAAGTTAGAATAAAATATCCAAAAACACAAACGAATTATAATAACCAACCACTTTCAGTTAATTTATTCAATCATAAATCAAAAAAAGCGTCGCAAAAAATGCAACGCTTTAAATTTATTTTATTAAAATCAGATTACACCAACTTAGGGATCAAAATGCTTGATAAATAAATTGGCATATATTTTTCTTTTTCAAGGCAAAAATTCTTTGTAAAGCCCCGTGGTTATAGAAAAAATTTTTAACGCAGAAAAAGGGAAACAAAAACGATTTATGTTGGGTGTTTTGGTTTCTAATTAGTATTATTCTGCCAATACAATTACTTTATTGTTTTTCATTTCAACCGTGCCGGAATTAATGGCTAATGTCACTTCATTTTGGTTGATTTGAAAACGCTCGTTTACATGCTCGTCAATACTAATATTATTGCCTTTCATTGTAATCACTCCTTTTTGCAAAATGGCTACAATAGGGGCGTGATTGTTCAACATTTCGAAAGCACCGTTAACGCCGGGAACAACTATTGAATCTACTTCTCCTGAAAATAATGACCCTTCGGGTGTTACTATATCTAATTTCATATCTTATTTTTATGCTTTAATTATGTTTGCCGCTTTCAGTAATAATTACTTATTAAGCCTCAGCCAACATTTTTTCGCCCGCTTCAATAGCGTCTTCAATACTACCTTTAAGGTTGAATGCCGCTTCCGGATATTTATCCAATTCGCCATCCATAATCATATTAAATCCTTTGATGGTGTCTTTAATATCAACCAACACACCTTTGAGTCCGGTAAATTGTTCTGCTACGTGGAATGGCTGTGATAAGAAACGTTGTACACGACGTGCACGGTGAACAACCAATTTGTCTTCTTCACTTAACTCTTCCATACCTAAAATGGCAATAATATCTTGCAATTCTTTGTAACGTTGCAATATTTCGATAACACGTTGTGCGGTTTCATAATGTTCTTTTCCTACAATCTCAGGAGTTAGAATTCGTGAGGTAGAATCAAGTGGATCTACCGCAGGATAAATACCTAACTCGGCAATTTTACGAGATAATACAGTAGTAGCGTCTAAGTGGGCAAAAGTTGTTGCAGGCGCAGGGTCTGTCAAGTCATCTGCCGGTACATATACAGCTTGTACTGATGTAATAGAACCGTTTTTAACCGAAGTAATACGTTCTTGCAAAGCACCCATTTCAGTAGCTAGGGTTGGTTGGTAACCTACCGCCGACGGCATACGACCCAATAGTGCCGATACCTCTGAACCCGCTTGTGTAAATCGGAAAATATTATCGATAAAGAATAATACGTCTTTTCCTTTACCTGTTCCGGCGCCATCGCGGAAATATTCGGCAATAGTCAAACCCGATAAGGCTACACGCGCACGCGCTCCCGGAGGCTCATTCATTTGCCCGAATACAAAGGTTGCTTTTGATTCTTCTAATTGTGCTCTATCTATTTTGCTGATATCCCAATCGCCTTCTTCCATTGAGTGCATAAACTCATCGCCGTACTTAATGATGCCTGATTCAAGCATTTCGCGAAGCAAATCGTTACCTTCACGAGTACGCTCACCTACACCGGCAAATACGGACAAACCTCCGTGCCCTTTGGCGATATTGTTAATTAACTCCTGAATTAATACGGTTTTACCTACACCGGCACCGCCAAATAGACCAATTTTACCCCCTTTTGAGTAAGGTTCAATCAAATCGATTACTTTGATACCTGTGTATAAAGGCTCTGTCGAAGTAGATAAATCTTCGAACTTAGGCGCAGGACGGTGAATAGGGCTTCCGTTTTCACCATCTTTAGGCATCGCTTCCATACCATCAATCGGGTCGCCGATCACGTTAAACAAACGTCCGTAAACCTTTCCTTTAGGCATTCTGATGGGCGATCCTTGTAAAATAACTTCTTTACCTCTTTGCAAACCATCGGTTGAGTCCATTGCGATGGAACGAACTTGATTTTCTCCGGTATGTTGTTGTACTTCTAATACAACTTCTTGTCCGTCTGGACGTGTTACAATCATTGAATCGTAAATTTTTGGCAACGATACATTTTCGCCTTCAAAAACCACATCGATTACGGGTCCGATAATTTGAGATATTTTTCCTTTTTGTGACATTATCTTGATATTTTAATCTGTTTTATTTTTTTTATCCTTTAAGTGCTTCTGCACCACTTACAATTTCTAAAATTTCGCCGGTAATTACTGCCTGACGTGCTTTGTTGTACTGTAAGGTTAATTCGTCTTTCATTTCTTGCGCATTGTCGGTTGCTTTATGCATTGATGTCATACGTGCACCGTGTTCTGATGCCCAAGCGTCGCGAATGGCTTTATAAAATTGTGTTTTTAATGATTTAGGAATCAATTCCATCACAATTTCTTTTTGAGACGGCTCATAAATATAGTCTAAAACTACGTTTGAGTCGCTTTTTTCGGGTACAATTGGCAAAAACTGTTCGGTCACCACTACTTGTGTTGCTGCATTTTTAAAACTATTGTAAATCAAAACGACTTTATCAAACTTTTGATCGGCAAAATCGTTCATAATTCGTTGTGCAACTGCGGCAACGGCATCGTAAGTTAAATCGTCAAAAATTTCGCTTTTGTTATCTAAAATCTCATAAGTTTTAGACAATTGGTCATTGGCTTTTTTTCCGATGGTTAATACTTGTACATTTTGCGAAGCATACTCGTTTTCAATCAACTTACTCGTTTGTTTGATAATATTGGTATTTAGCGCACCACACAAACCTCTGTTTGAGGTAACGGGGACTAAAAGTACGTTTTTTACTTCGCGTTGTGCCGCATAAGCGCCGCCCATATCCTTGTCGAGTGAAGCACTCAATCCGGATAATAACTCGGTGAGTTTTTCGGCATAAGGACGCATGTTTTCAATAGCGTCTTGCGCTTTTTTCAATTTAGCGGCTGACACCATTTTCATAGCACTGGTAATCTGCATAGTAGATCCTACCGATTGTATTCTGGTGCGTATGTCTTTTAAGTTTGCCATATTTGTTTGGTTTTAGCTGTTGGCTCTTAGCTCTTGGCTTTTGGCTGTTGGCTTTTGGCTAATTAGTTATTGTATTTCGATGAAATTTCATTAGCAGCTTGTGTCAATACTTCTGCTTCTGCGTCTCCCCATTTGCCGTCACGGATAGCATCTAATGTATCTCTGTGTTTGGCGTTTAAGTAATCTACATAGTCTTTTTCAAATTCTTTTACTTTTTCAACAGGTACATCTTTCAACAGGTTTTTGGTTCCTGCAAAAATCATTGCTACTTGGTCTTCGACAGTCATAGGGTCGTGTTGTCCTTGTTTTAGGATTTCAACATTACGACGTCCTTTTTCGATAACGCCCAAAGTAACTGCATCAAGGTCAGATCCAAATTTTGCAAATGCTTCTAATTCACGGAATTGTGCTTGGTCAAGTTTTAGGGTACCTGATACTTTTTTCATCGGTTTGATTTGTGCCGAACCTCCTACACGCGATACGGAAATACCTACGTTAATGGCGGGACGAACACCCGAGTTAAATAAGTCAGATTCTAAGAAAATTTGTCCGTCGGTAATCGAGATTACGTTGGTTGGGATATATGCCGATACGTCACCTGCTTGCGTTTCAATAATTGGTAATGCAGTTAACGATCCCCCTCCTTTAAGCATAGGTCTTAGCGGTTCGGGTACATCGTTCATATTTACGGCTACTTTATCGTTATTAATAACTTTTGCGGCGCGTTCTAACAAACGTGAGTGAAGGTAAAATACATCACCCGGATAGGCTTCACGTCCCGGTGGACGACGTAGTAATAATGAAATTTCGCGATAAGCAACTGCTTGTTTCGATAAATCATCATATACGATTAATGCGTGACGTCCCGAATCTCTAAAAAATTCGCCTATAGCAGCACCGGCATAAGGTGCATATACTTGCATAGGCGCAGGGTCAGAAGCGTTGGCAGCTACAATAGTTGTGTAAGCCATAGCGCCGGCATCGTCTAATGTTTTATAAATTTGTGCAACGGTAGAAGCTTTTTGTCCGATAGCTACATAAATAGCATATACAGGTTCTCCTTTGTCATAAAATTCTTTTTGGTTGATAATGGTATCGATTGCTACCGTTGTTTTTCCTGTTTGACGGTCACCAATAATCAACTCACGTTGTCCACGTCCTACCGGAATCATTGCATCAATTGCTTTGATACCTGTTTGAAGTGCTTCGGTAACTGGTTCACGGAAAATTACACCCGGTGCTTTACGCTCCAAGGGCAAATCGTAAGTTACACCTTGAATGGGTCCTTTACCGTCTATAGGTTGTCCTAATGTGTTTAACACACGACCTACAACGCCTTCGCCTACGGGAATAGACAAAATACGATTTAAACGTTTTACGCTTGATCCTTCTTTAATATCGGTATAAGGTCCTAAAATTACGATACCTACGTTATCTTCTTCTAAGTTTAACACCACACCTTCCGATCCGTTGTCAAACTGTACAAGTTCGCCGTATTGTACGTTGTTTAATCCATATACCAAAGCAATCCCGTCTCCTACTTGAAGTACCGATCCGGTTTCTTCTAATGAAGCAGCCGACGAAACACCTGAAAGTTGTTCTTTAATGATTGCCGAAATTTCTGATGGTTTTATTTCTGCCATAATAATTTATGTTTTTATTCTACTAATTTTGATTTTATTTTTGCCAATTTTCCTGATATGCTGGCATCATATCGCAAGTCGTCCATATTGAGTATAAACCCGCCAATAATTGATGGATCTACAACATTTGTCAACTTGATTTCATTACTGCCCGTCAAAGCTTTTACCTTGGTAAAAATAGCTTTTTCTAAACCGCTGTCAAGGGCAACGGCGGTAATTACCGTAGCTTCTCTTATTTGTTTATGTTTTTTGTAAAGCTCATTAAAAGCTATTGCTACATTATTAAGCAATTGTAAGCGATCTTTTTGACCTAAAAGTTCGACAAGTTTCATACTCAAACCGCTTATTTTTTGTTCGAAAACAGTTTTTACGATATTAAGTTTTTTTGATGCACCAATGGTCGGATCTTTCAATACTTTGTCCAATTCTTTATTATCATTAAAGCTTTGGCGTAGCATTGACATATCATTTTGTACTGCATCCAAGTTACCGGCTGCTAATTCAAATAGTGCTTTTGCGTAGCGTTTGGCTGCCTTCATATTAATTTAACTTTATGTCTGAAATTAATTGTTCGATGTGATTTTTTTGAGCGACTTGGTCTTTCAATTCGCTTTTCAATACTTTTTCGGCAATAACCAATGAGTATTCGGCTACTTGATTTTTCAAATCTTTTACAGCAGCTTGTTTTTCACTTTGAATTACAGCTTTTGCTTTTTCAATTTCTTTATGTGCTTCTGCTTGCGCTTCTTCCTTAGCCTTGTTTACTATTTGTGTTTTCAGTTCTTTGGCTTCTTTAAGCATTTGATCTCTTTCTGCACGCGCTTCATTCAAAATCTTTTGGTTATCGGCTTGCAATTTTGCCATTTCTTCTTTGGCTTTTTCGGCTTCTGCTAAAGCATCTTCGATAGATTTTTCTCTTTCTTCAATGGTTTTTAAGATAGGTTTCCAAGCCATTTTGAAGAACAAAAATGCAAACAACAAAAAGAATAATGTTGTCCAAAATGTAAGCGTTTCAGGATGAAAAAAATTCATAACTATATGTTTTATTTTATTAGTTTTTGTTTTTTTGGTAAAGAAAACCTTTAACCAACCGTTAAAGGTTTTCTAAATTTGTTTTACTTAGACTGCATAGCTACAACTACTGCGAAGAAGGCAACACCTTCAACCAAAGCGGCTGCAACAATCATTAAAGTAAAAAGTTTTCCGTATAGTTCAGGTTGTCTTGCTGATGCTTCTAATGAAGCGCCACCAATTTTACCGATACCTAATCCGGCACCGATAGCTGCTAATCCTGCTCCTATACCTGCTCCAATTGATGCTGGCATAACTTTATGGTTTTTATGTTAATAATGTGGTTTTTGACAATCAACTATTGGTTATTTGCCGCCAACCGTTAAAATTCAATTTCTAGTGCGCTTCTTCTTTTACTGCCATACTAAAATAGATAGCCGATAAAAGCGTGAACACATACGCTTGCAAAAATGCCACAAGCAATTCGCTAATATACATGAATATAGTAGCAAAGCCCGAAGCAAATGGTACGCCCCAATTTTTAAATACAAAAATTAAGGATACAAAGGTTAATATAATGGTGTGTCCGGCAAAAATATTAGCGAACAAACGAATCATTAATGCAAATGGTTTGGTAAAAATACCCAGTATTTCAATAAGGGCAATAAATGGTTTTAAAATAACCGGCACGCCCGGAGGCCATAATATATGTGTCCAATACGATTTGTTTCCATTAACATTGGTAATGATAAATACGATAATCGCCAAGACAAAAGTTACTAAAATATTACCTGTAATATTAAATCCGAATGGTGAAAATGGTATCAATCCGAATAAGTTACTAAATAGGATAAAGAAAAATACGGTTAATAAGAATGGTACAAACTTTTTGTATTTGGGACCGATATTTTCTTTGGCTACGTCATCTTTAATAAACACGATTAGCGGTTCTATAAATCCGGCAATTCCTTTGGGTACACCTTTATCCGAATAAGATTTTTTGACCAATAATAAAATGATTAGCAAAGCTACCATTGTCAAAAGCATTGAAAAAACGTTTTTGGTGATAGAAAAATCTAAGGGACGTTGGTCCATTGTTACTTCTTCGGGTTTGGCGTGTTCGTCCACTTTGTCGGCATAAACAATAAGGTCGTGCAACATTTTAAATTTTTGACCATTCTTCTCGACTATTTTACCACTATGTGCGCCGTGCGCCTCGCCGTGTGCTTCACCGGCAAACTCACCTGATGAAAAAACGGTTAAACCGTTATCTGTCCATAAAATTACGGGTAAATGAATAGTGGTGTGAAAAAACGGGAGGTCAAACTGATAATCGTGTGCATCTGCCAAGTGATGGTTGATCAGTTCAGAGGGATTAAATTCTTCCATTTGAGCCGCTGCATTTTCGTGTGTGGCAGTAGCTTCGTTATGTGTTTCTTCTTGTGCTTCGGCATGCGCATTGTGCTGTGCAAATGAAGCGTTAAAACTAATTAGCAACAAGGCTAAAAAAATCAATCGATATAACTTATTGTTCATGTCTTCTTAAAGATTTTTGCAAAAGTAAGTTTTTTTTTCATTTTCACAATACTTATTTTAAAAAAATGACTTTTGAGTGTTTTTTTTATGTAGGGTAACCGGGGTCGGATTGGCGAATGCGAATTCATATAAACAAAAACCAACCCCAATAAACCATATTTTGCAATTTTTTGACCATTTGTTTGATTTTTTTATCCAAATGACGTTGCGCGTATTGGCGGTACGAGTAGAGACGCACAATTTGGGCGTCTCTACAAACGCAACGCTAATACAAAAAAACCACCCCCAATTTCCCGCGAAAAAATTATGAATAAAAACAAATTATTCAACCAAACCCTATAAACCATTTTTTGGTAATTTTTTCACCATTTGATTGTTCTTAAGTTCAATTAGTAAATGCAACTTTTAGAGGTATAAATATAAGT
>CAZSBI010000090.1:0-4657 GCA_964604735.1 uncultured Flavobacteriaceae bacterium
AGCTACCAAATCGTCAAGTAGTTCGCCCGTACCGCTACCATTGATGGCAGAAATCGGGTAAATTTCGCCTAAACCTAAGTTGTAAAACTCAAAAGCATCATTTTGTCTTAGGGTATTATCAACCTTGTTGACGGTTAAAAAAGCCGGTTTTTTATTTTTTCTAAGCAAACTTGCAACTTCTTTGTCTAAACCTGTAATGCCTTCTTCAACATCGGTTACAAAAATGATAGCGTCGGCTTCTTCTACTGCTAATTCGACTTGTTTGCGTATTTCAGCTTCAAAAATATCGTCAGAACCTTTGATATAACCACCTGTGTCAATGACGGTAAATTCTACACCATTCCACTCAGATTTGCCGTAATGACGGTCGCGCGTAACACCACTTTCGTCATCAACAATGGCGTGACGTTGTCCGGTTAAACGGTTAAAAAGCTGTGACTTTCCTACATTGGGTCTTCCTACAATAGCTACTATATTCGGCATAATTAAATTTTTTGCAAAGGTAGTAATTTATAGTTACTGTCCTAATGAGAGATTGCTTGTTTTATTCTTTAAAAAATGACTTTTTTTAATTGATCTTTACTTTTTTGCATTGCCCAAAAAAGTAACAAAAAACGCTAGGCTTACGAGAATTTATCTAAATTTTTCGTTCATTCCCTAAACTATCTGAACTCGCAGAAAGCTTTGTGTTCCAATTGACAATTTTGTTTGACACAGAAATTAGTTTTTTATACAACTATTAATTTTGCTCGAACAACAGATAGTTCTTAACGTCCATTCACTTCAAATTTTACGATAAATTCTCGTAGGCCGTTGGTGATTGATTCAATCTTATTTAATAGAATCTTAATTGTGATATTAAATTATATTGATAAGATGTCCTAGCACAGAAAACAGGACAAGAGATTGCTTGTTTTATTCTTTAAAAATGATGCGAAAATGATTGCTGTTATAAAGGTTTTTAAATTGTAACAAATCAGTTTTTCCTTTCGTGTTTAAAAAAATATTTTTGCCGGTTGCTTGTAAAAATGATTGGTAAATTAATTCGGTGCAAAACAGTTTGCTGTCATCTGTTTGATCAAAAGTATAATCAAAAGGAATCTTGTTGTCTGCGTAATTTTTGGCAAGGTTTATTACTTTTTGGCTAGCTAAACTGTCAATGTCTTTTAGCCTGACAACAATAATGCTATTAAGTTTTGAATGGTTTGTAAATACATCAAAATCAGTAATTTGCACACCGTCTTTTGATGTATTGTCAGCGGAATCGCTATGAATAACTTGCCAATGATTATCTTTTTTGTAGATAATACCGCAATGCGAAACAGCTTGTTCTTCGTTTAGATAATCCACGATTTGCTCAGACACATAGCCGTAACCGTAGCGCAGTATAATATCGCCGTTTTGAAATTGCTTTTTTAGACTGTCTTGCAGGGTATGTATCGGTGGGTTTTCCTTGACTAATTTCTTATCAGCGAAATGTTTGAGGTTACGCATAATCCAAAGAGTAGCAAGCAACAGGAGCAACAATAAAATTAATCTTCTTTTCATATCAAAAAAAGCCGGAGCAACCGATTTTTATTTGGTATAAATATAACGATTGATTAGAGTTCTTTTTTCATATCAACTTTCCAATCGCCATCGACTTTTTTTAATGTAATTTTATCTTTTTTACCTTCGCCGTTGTCGTAATAAACTGTGGCGGTATCGCCATCGATTTTGGTTTCGCCCCAATTGATATTTTCAATACCTTTAAAAGCGTCATTGTCTTTTTTTTGTTCTTCGGGCATCATTTGCATAAAGCCTTCGAGCATTGAAATAAAGCCTTTGGTTTTGTCGGTGCCTAATTCTTTGGCTTTGGTAAAGTCTTTGTTTGCCAGAGCTTCCATAAAATCTTGCGCTACGCCTTTTGGGCTACTGCCTCCGCCGCAAGAAAAAAGAATCAATGTAAATGATAATAGAACGAATAGTTTTTTAATGTTTTTCATAAGATGTTTTTTTTAGTTTAACACGCCAAATATATAACTAATTATTTTAAAAAAAGCAACATTTCCGGTGAAATGCTGCTTTTTTAAAACATATAACTTGAAATGCTTATTTTTTATTGAATTCATCAATGCCTTTTCTAAGCCATTCATAATATTTCTCTACTTCGGGCGTGTAACCAATGGCATTTTTATTCATAATTTTTTCATCGTGGTCAACAATAACATACAAGGGTTGTGAATTGTTTTTGTAAACAAAGGTTTCCATTTCACTCCATTTTTTACCCACCGTAGTTACTTTATCTCCGGTATATTTTGATATATATTGCTTATCCTTAGGCAATTCCGTGCGTTCGTCAACAAATAATGAAACTAATACGACTTCATTGTTGAGTATGGGCAGGATTTGGTCTTTACTCCAAACATTTTCTTCCATCAAACGACAGTTTTGGCAAGCGCGTCCGGTAAAGTCAATGAGTAGCGGTTTGTTTACTTCTTTGGCATAAGCCATTGCCAAATCATAATCTTCAAAAGTAACAATATTGTTAGGTCCATACTCAGCGCCCTCAGGTAGTTTATGGTTTGCACTGTTTTGGGATTGTACAATTTTTGCTCTTTGCGTATTGCCTACGCCAAATTTAGATTCGGCATATTTCATTGGTGGCGGAAAGCCACTGATAATATTTAGTGGTGCTCCCCACATTCCGGGTAATAAATATATAGCAAAAATTAATGTTGAAGTGCCAAATAGAAACCTGAAAACACTAATATTTTCAACAGGTGCATCGTGAGGCAATCTGATTTTGCCGAATAAATACATTGCCATAACCAACGAAATGCCAACCCATATAGCAATAAACAGTTCGCGGTGTAAGAAATGCCATTGGTTGACTAAGTCGGCATTGGATAAAAATTTGAAAGCAAAAGCCAATTCAATAAAGCCAAAAATAACTTTTACGGTATTTAACCAAGCGCCCGATTGTGGTAGTTTTTGCAGTAGTACGGGGAAGAATGCCAAAACACCAAATGGAATGGCAATACCTAAGCCAAAACCTAGTAGGGCAAATGTCAGACTGGTGGCTCCGGAAGCGCCGGAGGCAGCATTTCCTAATATAAATCCAAGTGCGGGACCGGTACAAGAAAAGGAAACAATAACTAAGGTCAAAGCCATAAAAAAGCCTGATAAAATACCACCTTTGTTTGAACGTTTATCGGCACTACTTACCCACGAATTAGGTATCAATCTCACAGGATCGAGCTTCTCAACACCAAAAAGATTTAAGGCAAATAATATAAATATGGTAAAAAAGACAAGATTTACCGTAGTGTTTGTAGCAATGTTGTTAAAGATACTGCTGTCCGCTTTTTCGAGTAAATGAAAAGGCAGGCTTACGGCTACATATATCAGCACAATTGAAAAAGCGTAAACTAAGGCGTTAAATTTTCCTTTTGATGATTTTTCATTCTGTTTGGTGAAGAAACTAATGGTTAAAGGAATCATCGGAAATACGCAAGGAGTCAATAAAACCAGTAGTCCGGCAATAAATGCAGTCCAGAAAATACTCCAATCGCTTTTCTTTTCGGGTGCGCTGTCATTTGTTTCTTGTGTGGCTACTTCTTCTTGCTGATTATTGTTTTTGGCAATTTGTATGGGCGTATATTTACCGCCTTCGGTAATGTCTTTTTGTGTCTTATTTACCGTTTCGTCGGTTTTATTTGTTGCTTCAACTTTGTCATTGTTATTATTCTCTTTTGGAGCTTCTGTTTGGGACGAAGTATTACTGTTTTTAGAAGTATCTGTTTTTGGTTCTTGTTTTTTTTCAGGTTTTACAGGCGTGATGTTTGTGTCGGTTTTAGCTTTTGAAACATCTTTGGCTTTGCTAAGATCAAAACTGAGTTTTTCTTCAATCTGAATGCAAGATTCTTTACAAGTTTGCCCGAATAAAGTAACTTTAATATCTTTTAAGTTTTTGTTAATCAGTTTGATAGCTTGTGATAATTTGGCGTGTTTACTAAAAAACGTTTCGGTTACCTTAAAAACTTTGTTGTATTCTTTATGTGTGTTAAACTCTTTGGCTTTGCCTATTACTTCATAATTGCCTTTGGCATCTTTCCATTCAAATTCTATGGGTAAAGAGCCCATTGGGTCATTAAATTGCGAATAAACGTGCCAACCTTCTTCAATATCGGCTTCAAAAATAAGATTGTAAGTATTTTCTCCGGTTTTTTCGACAGAAGTATGCCATTTTACCGGATTTGTAATGCCTTGCCCGCCACCAAATTGGGCAATACTCACTAATGGAATCAATAAAAATAATAAAAAGATTTTCTTCATAATGATGTTAATTTAATATGTAATACTTTTTTTGTTTGTGTTGTAATTTTATAACGATTGTCGGCTCTGTGTCCTACAATCCATACAATATTTTTGCCGTTGCAAAGTAACCAAATTTTTTCTTTTTCGACTACCGAAATTTTTTGGTTGATAAAATAGTCACTCAATTTCATTTTTCCTTTCATTCCCAATGGATAAAAATAGTCACCTGCTTGCTTTTTTCTTAGCTTTATCGGAAAATCAATCAAGTCGTAATCGACATAAATTTCGTTTTTTTCGGCTTGTTTTATACGACTTATCGAAATGTTTTCGCGGTCAATTACTTGCATTGACAAGGAAA
>CAZSBI010000091.1:0-6664 GCA_964604735.1 uncultured Flavobacteriaceae bacterium
ACATTGTTGCTTAATGCTTGTATATGTTTAAGGAGATTCATTGATAAAACTTTTGGTAAATATAAAAAAATCCGCTGATATTGTCAGCGGATTTTTGTAATGAATGTATATTTCAATATTTCTATTCTTTATCTTCATTGAGTTTGGCATAAATTTTAGCTTCCAATTCGTCCATTAATTCGGGGTTATCGGCAATGAGGTTTTTAACAGCATCGCGTCCTTGTCCTAATTTGGTGTCTTGATAGCTAAACCACGAACCACTTTTCTTGACGATATCAAACTCAACGGCTTTGTCTAATATTTCGCCTACTTTCGAAATACCTTTACCGTACATAATATCAAACTCGGCGATTCTAAATGGTGGTGCAACTTTGTTTTTGACTACTTTTACACGGGTTTTATTACCTAATAATTGTCCGTTTGAGTCTTTGATTGCGGTTGATTTACGCACATCTAAACGAGCAGAGGCATAAAATTTTAAGGCGTTACCACCTGTGGTTGTTTCGGGGTTACCAAACATTACCCCAATTTTTTCGCGCAATTGATTGATAAAAATAACCGTCGAATTGGTTTTAGATATTGATGCAGTAAGTTTACGCAAAGCTTGCGACATTAAACGAGCATGTAAGCCCATTTTTGAGTCGCCCATTTCGCCTTCAATTTCACTTTTGGGTGTCAATGCGGCTACTGAATCTACTACAATAATATCAATAGCGCCGGAGCGAATTAAATTATCGACAATCTCTAAGGCTTGCTCACCGTAATCGGGTTGCGAAATGATAAGATTTTCGACATCGACGCCTAAATTTTGTGCATAATAACGGTCAAAAGCATGTTCGGCATCGACAAATGCGGCAATACCTCCTTTTTTTTGTGCTTCGGCAATGGCGTGAATAGCCAAAGTTGTTTTACCTGATGATTCCGGTCCGTATATTTCGATTACACGTCCGCGCGGATATCCGCCTACGCCCATAGCGATATCGAGACCTAATGATCCGGTTGGAATAACATCAACCTCGATAACAGGCGCGTCGCCCATTTTCATGACAGTACCCTTTCCGTAGGTTTTATCTAGTTTGTCTAATGTAAGTTTAAGTGCTTTGAGTTTAGCTTCTTTTTCGGCTTGTAATTTTTTTTCTGTGTCTTTTTTTGCCATGATTATTTGTTTTATAATTATTGTCTTGCTTATGACTATACCGTCATAATATCTTTTTCTTTTTTCTCGAATAGTTTTTCGACTTCTTCGGTAAATTGGTCGGTAAGTTTCTGAATTTTATCGTGTCCGGCTTTTGATTCGTCTTCTGATATCTCTTTATTTTTTTCTAATTTTTTGATATCGTTATTGGCATCTTTTCTAATATTTCTGATGCTGACTTTGGCAAGTTCGGCTTCTTCTTTGGCTTGTTTAACCAACTCGCGACGACGTTCTTCGGTCAAAGGCGGAATATTTATGATAATCATTTCGCCATTATTGCTTGGGGCAAATCCTAAGCTGGCATTGATAATAGCGCGTTCTATGGGTGCCAACATATTGCGTTCCCAAGGCTGAATAGTTATGGTTTGTGCATCGCGCACACCTACATTTGCTACTTGTGACAGCGGTGTAGGGTTGCCGTAATAATCGACAACTACTGTCGATAACATTTGCGGTGAAGCTTTGCCAGCTCTAATGCTTTTTAGTTCATATTCCAAATGTGTAATGCTTTTTTGCATGTGCTCTTTGGTCTCGTCGTATATAAAATTAAGTTCTTCGCTCATAATGGTAATATTTTATGTGGATTGTGTCAAAATTAATGTTTTTTGTCGAAATGAACAAAAATTGTTCCGTTTTTGTCTAAAATCCGAATTGATTTATATTTTTTTGATGATTAATCGTTCGTCTGAGTCGGAATGATTTAAAATAGTTTGTAACATTTTGTGATAATATTTCGGTTCTTGTACAAAATCGATGTCACTAATATCCAAAATCAGTACATTGAGGTCTTTTTGCATTTTGATAAAGTTCATATAACCCTCATGAATCTGTGTCAGATATTCGGCTTTTATGGTTTTTTCGTACTCACGCCCTCGTTTTTTGATATTTTCGAGCAATCTTTCGACATTTTGATATAAATAAATATACAAATCGGGTTTGACTAAATCTTTGTACATAAAATTGAATATTTTTCGATACAAAGCATATTCGTCATCTGTTAGTGTTACTTTTGAAAAAATCAGCGATTTAAAAACATAATAATCTGAAATAACCGAAGTTTTAAACAAGTCGTATTGTGCCAAATCGTCTGACAATTGTTGGTAACGATCGGCTAAAAAAGACATTTCGAGCGGAAAAGCATAGCGTTTGGCATCTTCGTAAAATTTGGGTAAAAACGGATTTTCTTCAAAGCGCTCCAATACCAATTTGGCATTAAAATCGGCAGCAAATTGCTTAGAAAATGTTGTTTTACCGGCACCGATATTTCCTTCGATGGCAATAAAATTATACGGTATTTGCTTGATGATTTCCAATTTTTTATCTTGTTTTTCGACTTTTGTTTTATCGGACGACAAAGTTAGCAATTCTTTATGGGTTTTTTGTAATTCGGGGTGAAAAAAATCGGGTAAAATATCGACAAGGGGTTGTAAGACAAAATTTCGGAATTGAATTTGTGAATGCGGTATCTGTAAGTCTTTTGTTTTCAGAACAATATCGTTATAATACAAAATATCGATATCGATAACACGATTACTATACTGCCCGTTGATGCTTTTTGAACGGCGTCCTAATAATTTCTCTATTTTCCGGGTTTTTTGCAATAGCTCAGCCGGCAATAAATTGGTCTGTAATACCAAAACTGCATTTAAAAAATCGTTGCCATCAAAACCAAAAGCTTTAGTCTTATAAACCGGAGAAACTTTTTGGGTTTCTCCTACAAATACCTCCAAATAATAAAGCGCATTGCGCAAGTTTTGCCAACGGTTTCCTAAATTTGTGCCTAAACCTAATACGACGATATTCAATGCTGTTATTTTTGGTTGCTAATGTACAAAAATGATGTGAATAATAGATATTTAATGAATTTTTTCAGAAAAAACACGATACAAATGCTATTGTATCGTGTTTAAATTATTGAGGTAAATTGTATAAATTATTTACCCGGGCATTCTTTAATTACCTCAGGTTTAATGTTCTTGTTTCCGTAATTTTTGTCAAAAGCGGCGGCAAATTCGCGAGCTAATTTTTTAGCTGTTCTCTCATAAGCTTTTTTGTCTTCCCAAGTATTTTTAGGAATCAAAATTTCTGAGGGTACACCCGGCACTTTTAAGGGTACATTTACATGAAAAAGTTTGTCATATTTATATTTAACGTTTTTTAGTTTTCCTTCTAATGCAGCATCTACCATTTTGCGTGTATAAGACAATTTCATACGGCTACCTGTTCCGTAGGAACCGCCTGTCCAACCGGTGTTAATTAAATACACTTCTGTTTTGTATTTTTTCATTTTTTTACCCAACATATCGGCATAAATATCCGGATTTAAAGGCATAAACGGCTGTCCGAAAAAGCGTGAAAAAGTAGCTTGCGGCTCTGTAACTCCGGTTTCGGTGCCTGCCAATTTTGATGTATAACCCATTAAGAACCAAAGCATTGCTTGCTCCGGACTTAATTTGCTGATTGGAGGCAACACGCCATAAGCATCGGCGGTTAAGAATAAAATAGTTGAAGGGTGCCCCGATTTTGACGACTTTTTAATATTACTCAAATATTTTAAAGGATACGAAGCTCTTGAATTGGGCGTTAGGCGTGTATCAAAAAAATCGAATTTACCATTAGGATACAACAAAGCATTTTCTACAATAGAACCGTGTTTGGTAAACTTGTCTTTGTGCATTACAGCTTTGTAAATATCGGGTTCGGATTTGTCGGTAATATCAATCATTTTGGCATAACAACCGTTTTCAAAATTGGCAATACCCTTATCAGACCAACCGTGTTCGTCGTCGCCTAATAATTTGCGTTTAGGGTCGGCAGATAAAGTGGTTTTGCCTGTTCCTGACAAACCAAGCAGTAAGGCTGAATTTCCATTTTTGCCTTCATTAGCAGAACAATGTAAGGGTAAAATATTTTCGAAAGGCAATAGATAATTCATCGTTGTAAATAACATTTTTTTCATACTACCCATATATGCCGAACCAATTACCACACCTATTTTGTTTTCGAAGTCGGTAGCTACTGCCATATTGGTTGTTTCGCATTTGATATCATCGGAGCAAGGCACTTTTTTATCAATTTCTTTATTGCTGAGATGACGTAATAATCCTTTATATTTTTTCGATTTTAGTTTTTGATAAGGCACATGTAATAGTAGGAACTCCTCATCGGCATAAATACTTTTCTTAATATTTTTGGGCACCGGTCTAAACATATTATCGGTAAATAATGCGGCTAAACTGTGAGTGCTTAGTGTTTTTACCGGCAATGCATAATTGACATCGGCGCCAATAACGCGATCGGTTTGGTATAATTTATCTGCTTTTTTTAGAAAATCTAAGGCATCGGCTACTAATAAATCAAAAGTTTTTTCGTCAATAGGCAAATTGTTCGGTGATGACCAATCTACATACTTTTCAGAACCTTTACGCTTAACAATAACTGTGTCTTTTGGGCTACGTCCGGTAGATTCGGGTGGTGTCCAAGTGGCTAAATTGCCTACTTTTGATACAAGCGCTTCATTACGAGAAACGGCATCTTTAATCATCCTACTTCGTGAAGGGTTATTTTTGATAAGTTTAGAATTTTTTTTGATAAAATTCTTTATTTTCTTACGGTTATTCATACAAAAATTATTTATAAATTATATTAAAGCGTCGAATATATGTATTTTTTTAATTAATATGAATGATAAATCTGACAAATCTCTTTTTATTGTCTTTATGATAACATATATTTGCAATGACAGAAATATTAATAATTCAAATTAAGATATGAAAAATATACTTTTAATTGGTGCAGGCAAATCTACCTCATCATTGATAAAATACCTAAAAGATAAATCTGAACAAGAAGACTTACATATAACTATTGTAGATAAAGATTTGACATTGGCTGAAAAAATAGCGGGCAAGCACCCAAGAATAAGCATGCAAAACGTCAATATTTTTGATGATAATGATAGAAATAATTTGATTGAAAAAGCCGATATTGTTATTTCAATGTTGCCGGCTCGTTTTCATATGCAAGTAGCTAATGATTGTGTACGATTAGGCAAACATATGGTTACGGCATCGTACATTAGCAAGGAATTGCAAGCTATGAATGACGAGATTGTCGCAAAAGGTTTGGTATTTATGAACGAAATCGGTTTGGATCCGGGCATTGATCATATGAGCGCAATGCGTGTTATTGACCAAATTAAAGAACAGGGCGGCAAAATGCTATTGTTTGAGTCGTTTACAGGCGGATTGGTTGCACCCGAAAGCGATGATAATTTATGGCACTACAAATTTACATGGAACCCCAGAAACGTTGTAGTAGCCGGACAAGGTAGCGCAGCTAAATTTTTGCATGCCGGCAAGTTTAAATACATTCCGTATAACAAGCTTTTTAGAAGAACCGAATTTTTAGAAGTTGACGGTTATGGTCGTTTTGAAGGTTATCCCAATCGCGATTCACTATCGTATCAATCTATTTACGGATTAGAAGATGTAAAAACACTTTACCGAGGCACCATGCGACGCGTAGGTTTTGCCCGTGCTTGGAATGTTTTTGTACAATTAGGTATGACTGATGACACTTATATTATTGAAGATTCGGAAAATATGACCAATCGTGATTTTGTCAATGCTTACCTGCCTTACAGTCCAAATGATTCGGTTGAGTTAAAATTACGTCAGTATTTACGAATTGAACAAGACGATGAGCTTTGGCTTAAACTTGAAGAGCTTGATTTGTTTGACCATAAGAAAAAAATCGGTATCAAAAATGCGACACCGGCACAAATGCTTCAAAAGATACTGGAAGACAAGTGGACATTAAAGCCCGATGATAAAGATATGATTGTTATGTATCATAAATTTGGCTACGAACTCAATGGCGAAACCAAACAAATAGACTCACAATTGGTAGTCAAAGGCGATGACCAAATATATACAGCTATGGCAAAAACCGTAGGTTTACCTTTGGCAATTTCGGTTATTAAAATATTAAACGGCGAAATTACCACCCCCGGAGTGCAACTGCCTATTAGCAAAGAAGTTTACAATCCGATACTTAACGAATTAGTAGAATATGGGGTTATATTTAACGAAAAAGAAGTCGAATTTGAATGTTATAATCCGAATTTTGTAGCAGGGTAATATTTTTATAATGTTGGTTGTTGTAGAGACGCGATTAATCGCGTCTCTACCAACCAACCCCAATAATCCATTTTCTGGCAATTTTTTCGCCATTTGATTGATTTTTTTATCCAAATTAACGTTGTGGACGTGGAAAACGTGGAACGTGACGTGACGTTGAATTGCGTGGCGTGAACGCGGCGGTGCCCGTAGAGACGCCCAATTTGGGCGTCTCTACAAAAACAATCACAACCACAAATCCCCATTATTCCGATCACGATGCCACATTTCAGGATTTTTAATAATGTATTCGCGAATTCGATTTAATTCGTTTTCATCACGGATAATA
>CAZSBI010000092.1:0-11959 GCA_964604735.1 uncultured Flavobacteriaceae bacterium
TCTTTTATTTCTTCTACGCCTACTGCTTTTATGACTAAATAATTACCAATTTGTTTAGTTTCTTTGGTAATTTTCCATTGATAATTGGGCAAAGAATCAACAATTCGGTAGGCTCCGTCAAACATACTTGATGTTCTGACATATTCTTTATCTTGATTGTTTTTATATAATATTTCTTCATTATTTCCTATTTCAATTACAATATTTCCGGCGCCAAACTTTTGATTTTCTAATTTTTCTTGCTCTTTAAAAACAGATTCGTTTTTATTAAAATCGAGGTAATAGGTGAGGTTTGATAAATATTCTCTAATTTGTTTGGAAATACTTGCCATCTCAGGTCTTGCTTTAACCAAAGAGTCTTGCTTTTTTTTATCCGCTTCTGTTTGAATTTCCTTAAATTGATATACTGCGCGCCAAGTGGTTTGTGCTTGTAAGATTGTAGTGGATAGTAATAGTGTAACAATAAATAGTTTGCTTAATGTTTTCATAAAGTATTGTTTTTGTTTACACAACAAACTTACATTTATTTTGTTAGTTTTAAAAAAAAAATGTAGTTAAAATGTTGTTAAATGAAAATAAAAAAAAGAGCATATTCCATATGAAATATACTCTTTTTGTGGGTTTAGCCGGGTTCGAACCGGCGACCCCCGCCCTGTCAAGGCGATACTCTGAACCAGCTGAGCTATAAACCCATTTATTTTTGTGAGGCAAATTTACACATTATATAATGAACAGACAAATAAAAATTAATCCATATTTTATTAGGTATTTTTGACTATTTTCTCCTGTTTATCAATGCTTTCTTGATGAATGGCTTTAAATAAACGGTTGATAAATTTTTCACTAAGTCCTAAATTACTGCCTTTTTCTAACATTTTATGCATAATTTCGTCCCAACGATTGCTTTGTAGTACGGCTACACTTTTTTGCTGTTTAATCTTACCAATTTCTTCTGCCATTTTCATTCTTTCGGTCAAAAGTTTTAGTAATTCGTCATCTAATTGATTGATTTGTGAACGATAAAAAGCAATTTTGTCAATAGTTTCAGGGTCTTGAAATTCTTGTTTTCTCAAACATAACTTATCTATTATTTTCAGTAGGGCAGTAGGGGTAACTTGTTGTTTTGCATCGCTCCAAGCTTCATCCGGATTGATATGTGTTTCAATCATAAAGCCTTGATATTGCAAATCTAAGCCCGTTTGTGCCATATCGTAAATACAATCTCTGCGTCCGCATATATGTGAAGGGTCAATAATCATTGGAATATTGGGATATTTGCTCTTAAAATCTAAGGCAATTTGCCAATTTGGGTCGTTGCGATATTCGCCGGCTCTAAATCTGGAAAATCCGCGATGAATAACACCAATATTAGTCATTCCGGCTTGATAAAATCGTTCTACGGCGCCTATCCAAAGCGATAAATCGGGATTGATAGGATTTTTGATTAAAATAACTTTATCGCTGCCTTTTATGGCATCTGCAATTTCTTGCACAGCAAACGGATTGACAGAAGTGCGCGCGCCAATCCACAAAATATCAACATCGTATTGCAAGGCTAAGCGGGCGTGCTCGGCATTGGCAATTTCAATGGCAATTTTCATTCCGGTTTCTTCTTTTACGCGTTTTAGCCAAGGCAATGCTTTTTCGCCAACGCCTTCAAAACTACCCGGGCGTGTTCTGGGTTTCCAAACGCCTGCGCGATATACTTGCACGCGCTTATCGACCATTTTTAATGCGGTTTCGAGTACTTGTTCTTCGGTTTCGGCGCTACAAGGACCGGCAATCATTAAGGGATAATCACCCGCTATGTCCTGTAACCAATGGTTTAATTTTTTCTCGTTGTTCATTGTTTTTATTTTTTATCAACTCTGTCAATAATACTTTTTATATGATTAATTTTATTTAATGCTGCTTCAATGTTTATTGCTTCTTCGGCAATAAGTAATTGCTTAAATTTGTTTAAATTGTCGATGTATTCATCTAAGGATTGCAATATATTTTCTTTATTATCGATAAAAATTGCCGTCCAAGTTTTGGGCGAACTTTTTGCCAGTCTGACCGTAGAGGCAAATCCACTTCCTGCCATTTCGAATATATTTTTCTCGTCTTTTTCCAAATCCATTACGGTTTTGCCCAACATAAATGAGCTAATATGCGATAGGTGCGATACATAAGCAATATGTTTGTCGTGAGAATGACTGCTCATTTCGTTGGTTTTCATTTGTAGTAAATCGAAAATTATACGGGCTTTTTGCAGAATTTTTTTGTCGGTTTTTTCAATATCGCAAATGATATTCATTTTATTTGTAAACAAGGACGAAAAGGCCGCTTCGGGTCCCGAATATTCTGTTCCTGCAATAGGGTGTGCCAAGACGAAATTCTTTCTATTTTTGTGATTATCAATCACTTGCGAAATTTTATATTTGGTTGATCCCACATCAAAAACCAAGCAATTTGGGTGAATTTGATCAAGCACATCAAGGGCAATTTGCGCAATGGTATTGACCGGTGTAGCTATAATGATGATATCCATTTTTTGAAAATCATCATTTGTAAGTTCTTTATCGGCAATACCTAAGGATATCGCTTGCGGTAAAAAATATTTATCGGCACCGTAAATTTCGGCAGACAATATTTGTTTTAAAGCCAATGCCATTGACCCACCGATTAATCCCAATCCGATAATTCCAATTTTTTGTTTCATTTTATTGATTTTCAATTCGTTGTAATGCTTCTTTTAATGTATTGCAGTTTTGAGTGAGCGAAATACGCACATAATCATCGCCATTAGAACCGAAAATAAAACCGGGAGCAATAAAGATATGATGTTTGTCGAGTAAAGCATCGGTAAATGATGCTGATTTTTGTCCTTTTGGCAGTTTGCACCAGACAAACATTCCTTGTTGATCGGCTTCTGCTTCCAAACCTAATTTCTTTGCTATTGTTAAAACTATTTCCTTTCGACTGCTATATATTTTATTGAGTTTTTTGTACCAGTCCTGATCTATTTCAAGTGCTTTAACAGCCGCTTTTTGTATGCCGTAAAACATACCGCTATCCATATTACTCTTAAATTTCATTACTTGATCTATATGTTTTTGACTGCCCAATAACATTCCGACTCGCCAGCCTGCCATATGATGCGATTTGCTTAGCGAATTGAGTTCCATTGCCACCGCCATACTTTCTTCGGATTGTAAAATACTCAAAGTCTGTTTGCCAAGTATAAAACTATACGGATTGTCATTGACAACCAATATGTTATGCTTTTTTGCGAAAGTGATTATTTCTTGGTATTCTTCCATCGAAATGCTTGCGCCTGTGGGCATATTCGGGTAGTTTAACCACATTAGTTTTACCTTTGACAAATCTTGTTTTTCAATTGATTTTAGGTCGGGTAACCAACGGTTTTCTGCCTGTAAATTGTAGTAAATTGGTAAACCGCCTGCCAATTTTGTTGCCGAAGTGTAAGTCATATAACCCGGATTGGGCACCAAAACTTTGTCGCCGTGATTGACAAATGCCATTGAAATGTGCATAATACCTTCTTTTGAGCCGATTAAGGGTAAAATTTCGGTGTCTGCATTTAGTTTTACTTGATAATGATTTTGGTAAAATGCTTGTATAGCTCGACGCAATTCGGCTAATCCTCTATAACTCTGATAGCTATGAATATCAATAGCGGAGACCGTTTTTTGCAGTTCACTGATTACTTCGTCGGGTGGCGGTAAATCGGGGCTGCCAATACCCAAATTGATAATATTCTCGCCGTTTGCCACTCTTTGAGCAATGGCTTTGAGTTTGGTCGAAAAATAATACTCTTTGATATGTGCTAATCTGTCTGCTGCCTGCATTTTAATTCATTTTATGATTGATATACGCGCCTAATATTTTGAGTTCCAATACTTGTTCTGCTACTAATTTTACTGCTTTTTGATAATCTTTATGACAGTTTACGATTAAATCGACAAAGAAAGCATATTCCCAAGGTTTATCAATAATGGGTAAGGATTGTATTTTGCTCATATTCAGTTTGTTATTGGCAAAAATCTGTAATACTTTATGCAGACTGCCTGTTTCGTGTGAAAGGGTAAATTTGACCGAAACCTTATTAAAATCAGTAGGAGTCTCTTGTGTATCATTGTCTAAAACAAAAAAACGTGTCGCATTGATTTTATTGGTTTGAATATTTTCGGCAATTATATCGAGTTGATAAATATCGGCAGCTTCATATCCTGCAATACCTGCGATGCCTTTGAGTTGTTTTTGTTGAATCAATTTTGCCATTTCGGCCGTATCTTTTGCTTCAACCAGCTTTATTTGCGGATAATCTCTAAAAAATTTACGACATTGCAATAATGCCATTGGGTGTGACCAAACTTCTTTGATATCTGCAATTTTTTGCCCGGGCAAAGCCATCAAATGATGTTGAATAGGCAAGTAATACTCGCCTTTGATACGCAAATCATACTCATCAATAAGCGCATAATTGGGCAAAATAGCGCCTGCAATTGTATTTTCGATTGCCATTATGCCTTTATCAATTTTTTGTTGTTTGAGCAAAATCGGAATTTCGTTAAAATCCATACATTCAATAAACTCATTGTCAGCGCCATATAGTTTTTTGGCTACTTCGTAATGAAACGAACCTATGGTTCCTTGAATGGCAATTTTGAGCGGTCTGCTACTGTTTTTAGTCATTTCATATAAATTTTTCAAATAAAAAAAGCCCCGATTTTTCGGGACTTTTCAAAATATTTTATAATATTATTTATGCGCATAAAGTCCCTTCTTCTATTTTGTAATAAAAGTAAAAAAAGAAACTAAAATATGCGTTTAATGTATTCATTTTCGATGTTTATGAGGCAAATATATAACTTTTTTTGAAAAAAGATAATTTATTATTGAAACTATTTTAATTTTTTATTATCCCAATGTCGTGTGCTGTCGCGTTTTGTTTTTTTATCCATACTTTTGTCCCAAGCATTTTGTAAATCAATGCCGGTTTGATTGGCAATAGCAATGACTACAAAGAGTACATCGGCAAGTTCTTCGCCTAAATCTTTGTTTTTATCGCTTTCTTTTTCAGATTGTTCACCATAGCGTCTGGACATAATACGTGCCACTTCGCCCACTTCTTCGGTTAAAATAGCCATATTGGTCAGTTCGTCAAAATAACGAACGCCGTATTTCTTAATCCACTGATCTACTTGGTTTTGTGCTTCTTGAAATATCATTTTTTTTAGTTCTTAGTTTCTTAGTTTTGAATATCAAAAATAACGCCGCTGCTATGATCAAAACGACTGCCTGTGACACTCGACAGTATATTCACCTTGTTTTGATCTCGCAAAAAGCCGAGCAGGGCAAAAATTAATGCTTCTTTGTAATTGATAGTTGTTTTATCGGGTATAATAACGCTTGTATTGCTTTGTTTTTCAATGCGTTCAATCATATATTTATGAAAAGCGCCGCCGCCGGTGATGAGCATCTGTCCACCATTGATTTTTTGAGCAATTTGCATAGCAATATGTTCGGTATAAGTAGCTAAAATATCGGGGATATTGAGCTGATAATCATCAATTAAGGGAATAATGCTTTCCGTTACAAATTCCCAACCCAAAGACTTTGGTTTTTCGTCTGAGTAAAAAGATAATTGGTTTAATTTGTCAAGCAATTGCTTGTTGATTTTGCCTGTTCTTGCCAATTTTCCTTCATCGTCATAAGCCAATCCCATCTTATTGACATAATGATTCAGTACAATATTGGTAGGGCAGATGTCATAAGCCAAGCGTTTGCCTTCGTTTTCATAAGAAATATTGGCAAATCCGCCAATGTTTAGACAGTATTTATATTGTCCGAAAAGCAATTTGTCACCAATGGGAACCAAGGGGGCGCCTTGTCCGCCCAAAGCCACATCTTGTGTGCGAAAATCGCAGATAGTTTTAATGCCTGTTATCGCATTGATATGCGCGCCGCTACCGATTTGTGTAGTGTAGCCCATTTGTGGTTGATGAAAAACGGTCTGTCCGTGCGAAGCGATTAAATCGACTTTGTCAATTTGATATTTGTTGATAAATTCGAGTACTTTTTCTCCCAAAAAACGACCGTAATCCGCATCTAATTGCATTAAATCGTTGGCGTTATAGCGAAAAGCCTCTTTGAGTTTCTGTTGCCACTCGTCTGAATAGGCTAGCGTTTCGGCAAAAATGATTTCGTAATTGCTACTGTTTTGTTCGTCAAACCGAACATAAGCAATATCCAAACCGTCTAGCGAAGTGCCACTCATTAAACCAATAATATACTTCATAATTTGTTGAAATTAATATATTTCTAAATAAAAAATTCTTCCCAAAAAGGGGGAAATACAAAGTGCTAATATACAGCTTAAAATTTGATTTTTTTTATTATATTTGGACACTTTAACTAAAAAAACAAAAATATATATGGACTTTTCACTAACCGAAGAGCAGTTGATGATTAAAGAAGCTGCCAGAGATTTTGCAAATTTAGAACTATTGCCGGGCGTTATTGAGCGCGACGAAAAACAATATTTTCCTGCCGAATTACGAAAAAAAATGGCGGATTTAGGCTTTATGGGCATTATGGTTGACCCTAAATACGGCGGTAGCGGAATGGATACTGTTTCTTACGTAATTATTATGGAAGAACTATCAAAAGTAGAAGCATCTGCCGGAGTGATAGTAAGTGTAAACAACTCCTTGGTTACTTGGGGATTAGAGCATTTTGGCACAGAAGAACAAAAGCAAAAATATTTAGTTCCGTTAGCAACCGGCGAAAAATTAGGTGCTTTTGCGCTAAGTGAGCCCGAAGCAGGAAGTGATGCCACACACCAACGAACTACGGCTGTTGATATGGGCGATTATTATTTGCTAAACGGAATTAAAAATTGGATTACCAACGGTCATACAGCCGATACTTACTTGGTTATAGCGCATACGCATCCTGAGAAAGGACATAGAGGCATCAATGCGTTTATTGTTGAAAAAGGAATGGAAGGATTTACCGTAGGTACCAAAGAAAATAAGATGGGCATTAGAGCATCTGATACACATTCATTAATTTTTCAAGATGTAAAAGTACCCAAAGAAAATCGTATTGGCGATGATGGTTTTGGATTTAAATTTGCGATGAAAACTCTTTCGGGAGGACGTATCGGTATTGCGGCACAAGCCTTAGGAATTGCCCAAGGTGCTTATGAACGCGCACTACAATATTCTAAGGAGCGAGAAGCTTTTGGCAAACCTATTTCGCATCATCAAGCTATTGCATTTAAATTGGCTGATATGAAAGTAGAGATAGATGCGGCACGTCACTTAATTATGAAAGCCGCTTGGGACAAAGACCAAGGAAACAATTACGATTTAAGTGGTGCAATGGCAAAATATTACGCTGCTGAAATGGCAATGCGTGTAACCACAGAAGCTGTACAAATACACGGTGGATATGGTTATGTAAAAGAATATCACGTAGAACGAATGATGCGTGATGCAAAAATTACTCAAATTTATGAAGGCACTTCCGAAGTACAACAAATTGTTATTTCTCGTGCTATTTTGAGATAAAATAATGAATTTATACCAATTAGAAACTTGGTATTGCTTAAAAAAATCCGTTGAAATTTTTTCAACGGATTTTTTTTATTGGTTTTAGAATAAAGCGCTGCTAAAATTACAACAGCCCACTACTATCAAAATTCTCTAAATATTCGGCAACTCGCTTGGCAAACAATCCGCCTAACATACCATCTACGGCACGATGATCATAGGTGTGTGACAATATCATTTTTTGTCTGATACCAATCATATCGCCTTCGGCAGTTTCTATTACGGCAGGCATTTTTCTAATAGCTCCCAACGCCATAAGTGCCACTTGTGGCTGATTGATAATGCCTGAGGCAGCAATATTGCCAAAAGTGCCCATATTGGTTACCGTATAAGTGCCGCCTGAAATCTCATCGGGTTTTAATTTGTTCTCGCGTGCGCGTTTTGCCAAATCGTTTACGGCTTTTGTCAATCCGGACAAACTCAATTGGTCTGCATTTTTGATTACCGGTACAATTAAATTGCCACTTGGTAAGGCTACCGCCATTCCGATATTAACATTTTTCTTTTTAATGATTCTGTTGCCGTCAACTTGCACATTAATCATTGGATAATCTTTGATGGCTTTGACAATATAATAGATAAAAATAGGGGTAAAGGTAATTTTTTCGCCTTCTGCCTTAAAAAACTCATCTTTAATTTTGTTACGCCAATTGACAATTTTGGTTACATCTGCTTCGACAAAAGATTGCACGTGTGGCGATACTTGTTTGCTGGCAACCATATGCTCGGCAATGAGCTTGCGCATTCTGTCCATTTCAATAATTTCGTCGCCGTTGTCAAGCACAATGCCGGTTGTTTTGGCAATTGGTGTTTCTTTGACAGGACTTGGTTTTGCAGTAGTGCTTGTAGTTTCCGGAATAGCTTTTTCAGTTCTTTTTTTAAGGTATGCAAGCATATCATTTTTGGTCAGGCGTCCGTCTTTGCCCGTACCTTCAATTTGATCTAATTCCGCTTGCGAAATATCCTCTTGTTTGGCAATATTTTTAATCAATGGCGAATAAAAACGATTGGCATACCTGCTTGTGCTTACTTCCTCTTCGACAATTGTTTCGGCAACTTGAATCATTTCCGGATTGACAATTACTTCGTTTGTACTTTCTACAATTTCTTCTTGTACAAAAATATCATCTTCAATCTCTTGTTCGGTCTCGATAATAGCCACTACCTCACCGATTTTGACGACATCATCTACTTCAAAAAAGCGTTTTTTGAGCACCCCTGAGACTTCGCAAGGCACTTCCGAATCTACTTTGTCGGTAGCAACTTCAAAAAGCGTGTCGTCTTCTTCTATTTGCTCACCAACATTCTTTGTCCAAGCGGTAATTGTTGCTTCAATAACACCTTCGCCCATTTTGGGTAATCTCAATTTATATTCTGCCATTATATATGAACTTTACTTTTTTGCAAAAATACGGATTTTCTTTGAAGAAACTGACATTTCTCTGTTTTTTGTCCCGAAGGAAAATGTTTTATATCACTTACAGATGAGTACTTCACCCAATTTATCTTTGGCATCGCTACCTAAAATTATTTGACTTTCGGGAAAATAAAAACGAAAATGGTTTTGCTTGTTATGCAGGCTTTCCATTTTGTCGATAATCTCTTTAAAACCATAGGCGGAAGTGTCAAAAATAAGAATGGAATCAGCAATAGAATCAGGCATTATTTCTAACAATTCGGCATTGGAAAATTGTGTTTTTATCTTGTTGAAATTTTGAGCATTTCCTACAAAACAAATCTTTTTATTACTGAGGTCAATTTGTTTGTTTTGAGCTTTTTTAACGCGCATTTTCATCCATAGTTTAAAAAAGCTTCGCATTAAGAATTTTTGAGGTAAAAATGTTCTAAAATGCTTTTCTTGAAACTGAAAAGTGGTATCGACAAAGCGTCGGATATATTTTTCGTCTTTTTGAGTACTTTCACCTTTAAAATGAATGATTTTTGCAGTCGGCAGGTAGTAATTGTCTCGTCCGCTTTTTTGTATGGTGTAGGACAAATCTATGTCTTCGCCAAACATAAAATATCGTTCGTCAAAGCCGCCTACTTCGTCATAAACACTTTTTTTGACAAACATAAATGCACCTGTTAAGATGGGTGTTTTTCCGCTTTCGTTTACTTTGAGTTTTGCTTGATAATAATTGTTGAACGGACTGAAATTGAGCAGTTTATATAATTTTGTCAATTTGCTGAAAGCTACAATAGGCGTAGGGATACCACGTTTGCTTTCGGGCAGGAATGCAGCTGTTCCGTCAATCATTTTTCCTCCTACAATACCAAAATTTTCTTTATCTTTTATGAAGGAAAACAATTCATCAAAAGCATTTTCGGCAAGCAAAGTATCCGGATTTAATATCAGTAAATATTTGCCTCGGGCTTGTTGTACTGCCAAATTATTTCCTTTGGCAAATCCGTCATTGCTGTTGAACCATAGAAATTTGACATCGGGATATTTGCCCGAAAAATAGGTTTTGCTGCCATCTGTCGAGGCGTTGTCTGCTACAATAATTTCGGCATCATAAGCACTTATAGCTTTTTGGACGCTTTGGATACAAGCATCTAAAAAATATTTGACATTATAGTTAAGTATGATTACCGAGAGTTGCATTTATTTCTTTTTGATGAGCCACAATCCCAACATAGTAAGTCCGGCGTTAATCAGTAATAATTCAAAACTGAATTTATAATCACTGTCTAGCCACTTGGGTAATTGTGAAATAATAAAGGTTAAAACAGGAGAGACAATGACTACAAAAGGCACCAATTTATCCCTCACTTTTATTTTGCTAAACAGTCCGAAAATAAACAAACCCAAAAGCGGTCCGTATGTATAGCCCGCATATGTAAATATTGAGTTGATGATACTTCTTTCGGTTAAAATTTGATTGTACAAAATCAAAATAAGAATAAAGAAAACCGAAATACCGATATGTACCAATTTGCGTATTTTTTTTTGTTTTTCGGGGCTGTATTTTTTATCAATTTGTAAGATATCTAAACTAAATGAGGTTGTAATTGCCGTCATTGATGAGTCGGCACTCGAATAAGCGGCAGCAATCAGTCCTAAGACGAAAAATACGGCGGCAGCAATACCCATATCGGTTTTGACAGCCAAATACGGAAAGATTTGGTCGCCCGAAATGTCTAAGGCTTTTAAGTCGATATTGTTGTGTTCTGCATAAATGAGTAGTAATACGCCTAGCGACAAAAACAATAGATTTACAAACAATAAAGCTATGGAAAACCAACGCATATTTTTTTGAGAATCTGAAACATTTTTGACGGTAAGATTTTTTTGCATCATTCCTTGATCCAATCCGGTCATTGCAATGGCAATAAATATACCTGCTAAGAATTGTTTCCAGAAATAATTTCCGGCACTAAAATCATCAAAAAAGAACACTTTTGAATACGGACTTGTTTTTACGGCACTAATCATTTCGCCTACTGAAAAATCTAAGCTAGTTGCAATCACATACATTGATATTACCAATGAAATAAGCATAAACGCCGTTTGTAAAGTATCTGTCCAAATAATGGTTTTAATACCGCCTTTAAAAGTATATACCCAAATAAGAAGAATGGTAATAGCTACGGTAATTTCGAAACGCACACCAAGTTCATCAAAAATAAGTAATTGCATTACGCCTGCTACTAAAAACAAACGAAGTGAAGCACCCGCAGTACGTGCAATTAAAAACAAAACAGAGCCCGTTTTATGTGTAGTATTGCCAAATCTTTCTTCTAAATACTGATAAATTGAAGTCAAATTCATTCGATAATACAAGGGTAGAAGCACTTGTGCAATGATAAAATATCCGACTACAAAACCCAAAACCATTTGCAAATAAGCAAAGTTTTTGGTGGCTACCCAGCCCGGTACGGATATAAAAGTAATGCCGGATAATGAAGCGCCAATCATACCAAAAGCTACTAAATACCAAGGCGCAGACCTATTGGCACGAAAAAATTCGTCGTTGCTGTCTTCCTTTCCGGTTAATAAGGAAATACCTATTAATAGAATGAAATATGCTGCAATAATACCTAAAATTAATTGTGGACTCATAGTTTATTTTTTGAATGACCACAAAGTTACAGTTTTTTTATGAAAAAGTCACTAGGGAAAAGGAGCGAGGAGAAAGGAGAAAGGCAAAAGGGAAAAGGTAAAAGTGCGTTGGAAGTACGAAGTCGGAAGACCGAAGGAGGTGGCAGTTCAGATAAGCCAAAGGTTAATAGCCAACAGCCAAACAAAAAACATTTTGTAAATCCCACAGAAATACCTATATTTGTACCATGCGTTCATACATTTAACGATTATTACCCCTTCGGCGCACTAA
>CAZSBI010000093.1:0-4174 GCA_964604735.1 uncultured Flavobacteriaceae bacterium
AAATCAATGCTTTTAATGCTTTTTTCGAGCCATTGCAAATATACTTTTTCTTGTTCTTCGGCAGATAGTTGCCAGGGCAAATCAGACTGATGCAACCTCTCGCTTACCGAGTGCATAATCAGGGCGGCAGCTACGCTGATGTTAAAACTTTCGGTAAATCCGTACATCGGAATTTTTAAATAGACATCGGCTTGTTGTAAAACTTCCTCTGACAATCCGGCTTTTTCTACACCAAAAAAGAATGCAGAGGCTTTGCTGATATCAAAATCCGGCAGTTCTACATCGTCGGTGTGTGGTGTGGTGGCTACAATCTGATAACCTTTTTCTTTAAGCGCTTTGATGCTGCTTTCGGTGTTCGGATAGCGGTGAATGTCTAACCATTTTTCTGCGCCGCGAGCAATTTGACTCGATAGTTTAGGGTCGTATTTTTGTTGCACAATATGCACATCTTGCAGTCCGAAAATATCACAACTTCGGATAACGGCACTTACATTGTGCATTTGATACAAATCTTCGAGTACTACTGTAAAATGGCGTGTTCTCTTAGCCAAAACTTCTTTGAAAACAGCCGCGCGATTCTCGCTTACAAATTGTTCTAAATACTTGATGTAATCTTGCATTATTCTTTTATTCGATTGATTAATTCCTTAGTCGAAGGGTCGTGTTTTTCGTTGGTATTATCCGTTAATTCACGCAATACTTTTTGGGCTAATTTCTTGCCTAATTCGACGCCAAATTGGTCAAAACTGTTGATATTCCACAAGTAGCCTTCGACAAATGTTTTGTGTTCGTAAAAAGCGATTAATGCCCCCAAAGTATTCGGATTTATTTCATCAAAAAGAATAGTTGTTGAAGGGCGATTGCCTTCAAAATTCTTATACGGATTGTCATTTCTCTCGCCGTTCATCAAGGCTTCTGATTGGGCAATCATATTAGACATTAATATTTGATGATGCGCAGGGTGTTCTGTGTTTTTGTTTCGTTTTTCGGCCATAAACGTAACCGGAACCATTTTTGTGCCCTGATGCAAAAGCTGGAAGAACGAATGTTGTGCGTTAGTGCCGGCATTACCCCAAACAATATTTCCTGTTTGATAATCGATGCGCTTTTGTTCGTTGTCAATTGTTTTTCCGTTGCTTTCCATTAATAATTGTTGTAGAAAATCGGGCAAAAGACTTAATTTTTCGGCATAGGGGATAGTGGTTTCGCTTTCAAATTGGTAAAAATTATTGTACAGAATTGTCAAAAATGCGGCAATTGCCGGAATGTTTTTGTTAAAATCGGTATTTTTGAAATGCTTATCCATTGTTGAAGCGCCTTCTAATAATTTATTAAAATTATCGACACCCACAGCCAACATAATTGAGATGCCGGCAGGACTCCAAAGCGAGAAACGTCCGCCTACCCAATCCCACATCGGAAAAATATTTTGTGGGGCAATGCCAAATGCTTCGGCTTGATCAACTTTTGTGCTAACCGTAGCAAAATGTTTGGCAATACTGTCTTTACCATATTTTTGTTTGTAAATTTGCTGTACGGCACGCGCGTTAGTCAAGGTTTCTTGGGTCGAAAATGATTTGGAAATAACCAAAAACAAAGTCGTTTCCAAATCGATTTTTTTTAGCGTTTCATCTAAATCGAAGGGGTCGATATTGGATAAATAATGTACCTTTAAATGATTTTGATAAGCACTTAGCCCGCGTACAATCATTCGAGGTCCTAAGTCAGAACCGCCAATTCCGATATTTACCACATCGGTAATTTTTTTGCCGGTAATTCCTTTCCAAGTACCGTTAATTACTTCGTTGGCAAATTTTTCGAGTCGTTGATTAGCGGTTCTAATTTCCGGAATAATATTTTTGCCTTTAACCAAAACAGCTTTGTCATCTTGTTGACGCAAAGCCGTATGAAGCACGGCACGTTGTTCGGTATGGTTGATAATTTCGCCGGAAAAAAGTTTGTCAATTCCTTTGTTGAGTTGCATTTCATTGGCAAAATCGGCAAAAAGTTGCAACATTTTGCTGTCTATACGATGTTTTGAAAAATCGAAATAAGTTTGATTGAAATCAAAAGTAAAGTCTGCCATTCTTTTTTCATCGAAGAAATCTGAAATAGCTGTATTTTTTATAGATTTGAAATGATTTTTTAAGGCATTCCAATTTTTTGTTTGGGTCGGATTCATAGTCTTGTTTTAAGACTACAAATATAACTAATCTTGATAAACTTAAGTGCCTTGCCTTTTAGATTCTTCATCTTGCAGGCTTTTTCCTATATTATCGCAGCAATGATAATTAAAATATCAACAAAATAATTATTGAACCCGTTGGATACGTGCGCCTAATTTGTTCAATTTTTCATCAATGGCTTCGTAACCGCGATCAATTTGTTCAATATTATCAATTTGGCTGGTGCCTTCGGCAGAAAGGGCGGCAATAAGCAGTGAAATTCCGGCGCGTATGTCCGGCGATACCATTCGTGTAGCGCGTAATTTAGTTTTGTTGTTTAGCCCAATTACCGTAGCGCGATGCGGGTCATTGAGTATGATTTGTGCGCCCATATCAATTAATTTATCGACAAAAAACAAACGACTTTCAAACATTTTTTGGTGAATTAATGCAACACCTTCTGCTTGAATGGCGGTTACCAAAACAATACTGAGCAAGTCCGGAGTAAAGCCCGGCCAAGGAGCGTCTGCTACTGTTAATATTGAACCGTCCATAAATGTCTGAATGGTATAACCGTTTTGTTTAGGAATATAAATATCGTCGTTAATTTTTTCTAATTTGATACCTAATTTTCTGAAAATGCGTGGTATTTGTCCAAGGTTCTCCCAACTTACATTTTTGATGGTTATTTCGGAGTTTGTGATAGCTGCCAATCCGATCCAGCTGCCAATTTCGATCATATCGGGCAAAATGCGATGTTGTGTACCGCCTAATTTTTCGACACCTTCAATAATGAGTAAGTTAGAGCCAATACCTGAAATTTTGGCGCCCATACGGTTAAGCATTTTGCTCAATTGTTGTATATAAGGTTCGCAAGCGGCATTGTAAATAGTGGTGGTTCCTTCGGCTAAAACGGCTGCTAAGATAATATTGGCGGTACCTGTAACAGATGCTTCGTCAAGTAGCATATCAGTACCTTTTAGTTTTTTGGCTATGACACCGAAGAAATGATTGTCAGTATCAAAATCCAATTTTGCGCCTAATTTTACAAAACCTTCAAAATGTGTATCTAAACGACGACGTCCGATTTTATCGCCACCGGGTTTTGACATATATGCTTTTCCGAAGCGGGCTAAAAGTGGTCCCATAATCATAATAGAACCGCGCAATCCGGAGCCTTTTGCTTTGAATTCATCGGATTGTAAATAATTGAGGTTCAGGTCGTCAGCCTTAAATGTGAAAGTGCCTTTGGCTTTTTTTTGAATTTTAACGCCTAAGTCACCCAAGATGTCGATTAATTTATTGACATCAATAATATCCGGAATGTTAGCTATTTCGACTTCCTGATCTGTTAACAATACGGCACTAATAATTTGTAATGCTTCGTTTTTGGCACCTTGTGGTGTGATTTCGCCTTTAAGACTATGTCCGCCTTCAATTATAAATGAACCCATTATGAACGATTTTTACGATAATTTTTCTTGTAGTTATTGTTTTTCTTGTAATTACCGCGATTGTTATTACGGTTGTTATTGTGTTTTTTGACCAATTGATTGGCTTCGCGTAATTTGTATTCTTCTTCTGCCATTAAGTCAATTTGACCGTCAGAAAGAATCTTTAAATGTTCAAAAATTAAACTGTCTTCTACCTGATCTTTATTCCAAGTAAGATAGTTTTTTTTCATATGATTGGCAATGGTTTTGATGAGCAAATCTTTCATTTCACCTTCGTCCCAAGTTACTGCAACATCAATCATATCCTTAATAATTTGTCCGTAAAAACGGAAGCGGTAACGTTTTTTTGGATAGGGTAATTTGTCCGGTTTTTCTTTCAACTTTTCTGGACTTGGCATAGGAAACGGCGAGTCGATATCTAAATCGAAGCCTGCCATAATGTATAAATGATCCCATAATTTGTGCTGAAAATCGGGCACATTGCGCAAATGCGGATTTTGAAAGCCTAAATATTGGATAATGGCTTGTGCATTTTTGTTGCGTGTGTCGCGGGCT
>CAZSBI010000094.1:0-10712 GCA_964604735.1 uncultured Flavobacteriaceae bacterium
TGTACCGGCTTAGTTTTTACAATATTTTTTTGATTTGAAAATGGAATTAATCTCCTAACCCGTGATAAGCCAATAAAGTATTTTTAAGCAACATAGCAATAGTCATAGGACCAACGCCTCCCGGTACGGGTGTGATATAACTTGCTTTTTGACTGACATTTTCAAAATCGACGTCACCGACAAGTTTATAACCTCTTTTGGTTTCGGGTGCGTCAATACTGTTGATGCCGGCATCTATAATAACGACACCGTCTTTAACCATATCGGCAGTTAAAAAATGCGCGCTGCCAATGGCAACAATAATAATATCTGCTTGCAATGCCAATGCCTTTAAATTTTGCGTGCGACTATGCGCTACCGTAACTGTTGCGTTTCCGCCTTTTCTTTTTTGACTTAATAAAATGCTGAGCGGACGTCCCACAATTAGACTGCGACCAATAACCAAAATATTTTTTCCTTCGGTTTTGATGTCATATCTATTAATCAATTCTAAAATACCATAAGGTGTGGCAGGTAAGAAGCTAGGCATATTGGTAATGATTTTACCTATATTTAAGGGGTGAAAACCATCGACATCTTTGTTTGGGTCAATAGCCATTATTATTTTTTGTTCGTCGATATGTTTAGGTAAAGGTAGTTGTACAATATAACCGTCAACGGTTTCATCCTGATTTAATTCAGCTACTTTTTGCAACAATTCGGCTTCGCTAATATTGCTATTTAGTCTGATAGTCGTAGAGCGAAAACCAATTTTTTCGGCGGTTCTTTCTTTACTTCTGACATACGAAAGACTGGCAGGGTCATCACCCACCAATACAGCGACCAAATGTGGCGGACGCTTGCCTTTTTGTACAATTTTCTCAACTTCGAGGCGAATTTCCTCTTTAATTTCTGCCGAAGTTTTTTTACCGTCAATTAATATCATTTTACTATTATTTACAAAGTCAAAAATTGCTTATTTAAACATATTCATCATAGCTTTTCCTTTGCCGCCTTGCATCATTTTCATCATTTTAGCCATTTGGTTAAATTGTTTTAAAAGTTGATTGACTTCGGTAACGCTTTTGCCCGAACCTTTGGCAATGCGTTTCTTACGACTGCTATTGATAACACTAGGGTTACGACGTTCCTTAGGAGTCATTGAATGTATAATAGCTTCGACACCTTTAAAGGCATCATCGTCTATATCGATACCTTTCATAGCCTTGCCCATACCGGGAATCATACCCATTAAGTCTTTGATATTACCCATTTTTTTGATTTGCTGAATTTGTTTTAAAAAGTCATCAAATCCAAATTGATTTTTAGCAATTTTCTTTTGCAGTTTACGTGCTTCTTCTTCGTCAAATTGCTCTTGTGCACGTTCGACCAACGAAATAACATCACCCATACCCAAAATACGATCGGCCATACGGTCGGGGTGAAACACGTCGATATCGGTCATTTTTTCGCCTGTACCAATAAACTTGATAGGTTTATCTACTACTGATTTAATTGACAAAGCGGCACCGCCACGAGCGTCACCGTCAAGTTTGGTTAAAATAACACCTTCAAAATTTAAGATATCGTTAAAGGCTTTGGCGGTATTTACCGCATCTTGTCCGGTCATAGCATCAACCACAAACAAAGTTTCTTGCGGTTGCACAGCCTTGTGAACGGCGGCAATTTCGTTCATCATTTCTTCGTCAACAGCCAAACGTCCGGCAGTATCGATAATCACTACGTTTTTGCCGTGTTCCTTAGCATATTTGATGGCGTTTTGGGCAATTGAAACCGGATTTTTATTTTCGGGTTCAGCAAAAACTTCTACGCCAATTTGCTCACCAACCACTTTAAGCTGGTCAATAGCTGCGGGACGATACACATCGGCGGCAACAAGCAAGGGTTGTTTGGTTTTTTTGGTTTTCAGCCAGTTGGCTAACTTACCCGAGAAAGTCGTTTTACCCGACCCTTGTAATCCCGACATTAAAATAACGGTAGGAGTGCCCGATAAGTTCATTCCGGCGGTTTGCCCGCCCATTAATTCGGTCAATTCGTCCTTGACAATTTTAACCATCAACTGCCCCGGTTGTAAGGCGGTAAGTACATTTTGACCTAAGGCTTTTTCTTTAACACGATTGGTAAACTGCTTGGCAATTTTGTAGTTAACATCGGCATCGAGTAGGGCACGACGCACTTCTTTCATTGTTTCAGCTACGTTAACTTCGGTTATTCTACCATGACCTTTTAATACGTGAAGGGCTTTATCTAATTTTGAACTTAAATTATCGAACATATTCTTTATTTTTTTACTGATTGCAAAGATACATTATTTTTTATTATTTAGTCGAAAATCAATGCTGGTTTTCTTTGTCGGTTTTACAATTTTTATCGTTCAACTTCGTGCAAGAAAGGCTTTAAAATAGTATAAAAATAAGCATTTTTTTGGAAAGACTTGCAATAGATTTTTTAAAAAAAACTTGCAGACGAAAGTTTTTGTAATTTCAATTATTTTTTATAAACAACAGGTAATAATTCGCCTTTTTCAAGGGCATACTTTGCTATTTTATCTTTTGAAAGCGTAGCGGAGTAGTCGAGCGCTTTTACAGTAAAACCAATAGCGCGTAGCTTGTCAAAATAATCTAATCCATAAACACGAACATGGTCGTATTGTCCAAAAATGCGTGTTCGTTCTGCTTTGTCGGTAATGCTGTCATCTTCAAAAGTGCTTGTTCTGTTTCGGTCTAACGGAATCTGAAAAATACCCCAAGCACCGGGTTTCATAACGCGGTAGAGTTCTTGCATTGCCTTAGTGTCGTCCTTGATATGTTCTAAGACGTGGTTACATAAAACAACATCAAAACTATTGTTTTCAAAAGGTAGATTGGTAATGTCTGCTTTTACATCTGCTAAGGGCGAATATAAATCTGCTGTGGTGTATTCCAGATTTTTCATCTTCTTAAATCGTTTGTAAAACGCTTGTTCGGGTGCCAAATGAAGCACTTTGCAGGATTTTGAAAAGATATCGGTTTCGTTTTGCAAATACAACCACAATAAACGATGGCGTTCTAAGGAAAGCGTGCCGGGAGACAATACATTTTCGCGAATATTGACATATCCGTAAGGTAAAAACTTGCGGTAAGATTTGCCGTTGATAGGGTCGGTGTATTTGTTGCCGCGATAGTATAAGTCAAATATGGGGCGAACTATTTTGCTCGCCCTTATCAACCATGGTCGTGGAATAATATTGAGAATTTTTTTAAACACTTTTAGACTTCAAATATATTATGAAACTGTTCTTCTTCGTCGGTTTTAATACCTAAAGCATCATAAATGTATTGAAAAGTGGAAAGCAATTCGGGTTTGCCGTTAATCAATGCTATATCGTGTTCAAAATGTGCCGAGGGTTTTCTATCAGCAGTTAAGATTGTCCACCCATCAGACAACTGATTGATACGATGCGTACCCATATTGATCATCGGTTCGATGGCTAAAACCATTCCGTCCTTAAATTTTTTGCCCTTTCCGGGGCGTCCATAGTTGGGTACTTGTGGATCTTCGTGCATTTTACGTCCGAGTCCGTGTCCGACTAACTCACGTACTACGCCGTAGCCATGCGCTTCGGTATAGCTTTGTATGGCGTGTCCGATATCGCTTACGCGGTTGCCTGCTCTAAATTGTTCCATACCTTTGTATAGCGATGCTTTGGTTACATCTAAGAGTTTTTGCACTTCGGGTTCTATTTCGCCTACCGGAAAAGTGTAAGCATGATCGCCGTAGAATTTATTCATCAAAACACCACAATCTATCGAGATAATTTCGCCCTCACGTAATTCTTTATTGGTCGGAATGCCGTGTACTACTTGGTCGTTAGGACTCATACAAAGTGTGTTAGGAAAACCATACAAACCTTTAAATCCGGGAATGCCGCCATGGTCTCTAATAAATTCTTCTGCAAGTGTATCCAGATACAAAGTGGTTACGCCGGGTTTTACTTCTCTTGCCAGCATGCCTAAGGTTTTAGAAACCAATAAGGCAGATTGTCGCATTAGTGCAATTTCTTCTTTGGTTTTTATTTTTATCATTTTTTTATTTTAATCTTTATGATGGTTAAATAGTGTGTTTTTTTTGATAAGTTTTTACAGCATAAATGGCAATAACAATACCCCCTAAAACAAAAGGAATACTTAGCCATTGTCCTGTATTTAGTCCGGTTTCGTCTAAACGAATTTGGTCGGTTTTATTTTGTACTTGCTTGTAAAACTCGATAAAAAAGCGAATGCTCCAAAGCACGATAAAGAATATACCAAACAGCATTCCTTCATATTTTTTCAGATTGGTTTTCCAGTATAAGAACAACATTAAAAACAGCATTAAAAAGTAAGCGATAGCTTCGTAAAGCTGCGCGGGATATCGCGGAAAATTTTCACCTAGTTTAACAAAGATAAATCCGCTGTCTGTACCTGTGGGTTTGCCTACAATTTCGGAATTAAATAAGTTTCCGAGGCGAATGAGACCTGCGCCAATGGGAACAGATAAAGTAATTCGGTCTAAAATCCATAAAAAACTTTGTTTGCCTCTCAAAAATTTGTTCCAAAAATACAAGGTTGCCAAAAATAATCCAATGGTTGCTCCGTGGCTTGCCAGTCCTTGAAAACCGGTAAATTCGTAACCGTTTCCGGTGTTTCTTATCGGCAATAATATCTCTTCCAAATGGTTTTTGTAATATTTCCAATCATAAAAAAATACGTGACCTAAACGCGCGCCCAACAATACACCTGCAACGGCGTAGGTAACGAGAGGGTCCATAAAGTCGGTGCTGAGGTTTTCGTTTTCAAAAATCTTTTTCATAATGTAATAGCCGGCTATAAAACCGAAAATATACATCATACTATAATAGCGAACGGTAAAAAATCCAAGGTCTATTCCTAAGCTTGGATCCCAGACAATTGATAGGTAATTCATATTACTTTTTTCCTTTTTTGTTTTTTAATTCTTCCTTTGTAGGCACAGGGTCGTAGCCCGAACCGCCCCAAGGATTGCAACTGATAATTCGTTTAATTGACAACCAACCTCCTGTAAATAATCCGTGTGTTTTTAATGCTTCAACCGTATAATGCGAGCAAGTAGGTGTGTATCTGCAATTTGAGCCCAAAAGTGGCGACAAAAAGTATTGATAAAACTTTGTCAACCAGATAAAAGGTTCTGCCAAAAGCAAGCCGATTGTTTTAAACATACATTATATATTATTGCTTGTGCAAAAATATGATTTTTATTGTCATATTTTACATCATTCAGAAAAGCTTAACAGAATAGTTTATTTATTAGGCTCTATGATTGATGTAATTATGCTGAAAATTTCAAAAATTAATTGATACTATCTGATTGTTGCGCTTTGTTTTCGTCAAGTTTTTCACGAATTTCAAAATCTTTCTCCTTGATTTTTTTAAGCATTTCGTTGTCTTTTAACTTTTTGAGATTGACCAAAATAACCGGCGACAAATCTTTAATGGGATTGTAAAGTGTGCTGCTGTCTAAAATTTCTTGTTTTACTATTGGAAAAATCTGATTACCTTGTTCAAACAACCATAAAACCAAACTCAACACAATAATTTTAATGCCTACCGAAATAGCACCGCCTGCCAGTCTGTTTACAAATCCCAATGCAACAGCTTCTAAAAATTTATCGAGTATTTTGCCAATTAAGTGCATCAATCCGAACACAATGACAAAAGTAATTACATAAGACAATATTTGAAGTTGTTCGGGATCTTTACCAATAAATTCCCCTAATTTGCCTACAACAAGATACGAAAAATGAATGGCGGCATAAAGTCCTAGAATAATTGCCAATAAAGAAACAACCATATAAATAGCGCCTTTTTTATAGCCCGAGTAAAAACTCCAAACCATAATTATAATAATAATGATGTCTAAATAATTCATAAGCGTAATTTTAATGCAAAATACTTTTTGCGATACTTTTTAACTGCAATAGATGTAAAAAAAAAGCCAAAATATAAAAACTTTATCTATTTTTGCGACAATATACAAAAATACAAAAAAATGACTATAAAAAACATAGCTATTGTGTTGAGCGTGATATTTGCTATATCATCTTGTAAACACTCAGGAAAGAAAGCCGACGGTAAATCCGGTGAAACCAAATTGGTACAAAAAGTAATGTACGAAAAAGAAAAAAAGCATTTTAAATCGGTAAAACAATTGAGTTTTGGTGGCGATAACGCCGAGGCTTATTGGAGTTTTGACGATAAAAAATTGGTTTTTCAAGCACGCAATCCCAAATGGAACGTATCTTGTGATCAAATTTTTGTAATGAATGCCGACCAGCCCTTAGACAGTGTAAAAATGCCAAAAATGTTGAGTACCGGAATGGGGCGTACAACTTGTAGTTATTTTTTACCCGGCGATAGTTTAATTATCTATTCATCTACACATTTGGCAGACAAAAATTGTCCGCCCGAACCCGAAAAGAAAAAAGGTCATTATGTTTGGCCGGTTTACGACACTTATGATATTTTTGTTGCCGATTTAGAAGGTAATATTGTTAAACAGTTGACCGATGAACCCGGTTATGATGCAGAGCCAACCGTTTCCCCCGACGGTAAAAAGATTGTTTTCACATCGACACGTAGCGGCGATTTAGAATTATATACTATGAATATTGACGGAACAGATGTAAAACAAATCACTCACGAACTAGGTTATGACGGTGGCGCATTTTTCTCGCCGGACAGCAAGCAATTGGTTTTCCGTTCCTCACGTCCCAAAACTGATGAAGAAATAAAAAAATACAAAGATTTATTAGCCCAAGGTCTTGTTGAGCCAACCGATATGGAAATATATGTTGTCAATGCCGATGGAACTAATTTGCGTCAAGTAACTAATTTAGGAGGCGCCAACTGGGCACCTTTCTTTCATCCGAGTGGCAAAAAAATCATTTTTTCATCTAACCATAAAACCAAAACCATCCCCTTTAACTTATATATGATTAATGTTGATGGAACCGGATTAGAGCAAATTACACACGATGCAATATTCGATGCATTTCCAATGTTCTCTTATGACGGTAAAAAATTAGTGTTTGGCTCAAATAGAAACAATGGAGGCACACACGATACCAATTTGTTCTTAGCCGAGTGGCAAGATTAATAAACAAACCAGACGACAAAAATAAAGCCTGAGATTTAATTCTCAGGCTTTTTTTTTGTTTGAGTTATTAACATATAATTGATAATAACTTTATCTGAATTTGATGTTAAATTAATGTAAATTTGCTCAACTCTTTTAAAAATCAATAATTAACAAACTATGAAAAGAAAAATTACATTTTTTGCATTATTTTTTCTGATTATTACATCAGGAATTGCTCAGGTAACAAGCTCAAAAATCAAAGGGGTTGTTAAAGACGCTTCCGGTCCGCTTATGGGTGCCGAAGTTATGATTACACATACGCCAACCGGAACAATGACGGGAACCGTTACACAAGAAACAGGTCGTTTTTATATGCCTAACTTGCGTGTAGGAGGTCCTTACACCGTTGTCGTAAAATATGTAGGCTACAAAACAGTAACCTTAGAAAACATCTTTTTAAAGTTGGGTGAAACCGAAAATCTGACAATAAAGATGAAAGAAGACAAAAATGCCTTAGGTCAGGTAGTTATCAGTACTAAAAAAACAGCTACGGTTTCTGCCAAAGAAAAAACGGGCGCTGTGACTAGTATCGGTCGTAGAGAAATGGAAGCATTGCCTTCAATTTCACGTTCGGCAAAAGATTTCTATCGTTTAGAGCCATCTGCCAGTGGTAATTCTTTTGGCGGTCGTAATGATCAGTACAACAACTTTTCATTAAACGGTACTGTTTTTAACAATCCGTTCGGACTAGACGGTGCCACACCCGGCGCGCAGTCCAATGCACAACCTATTTCGTTAGATGCAATTGATCAAATTCAAGTATCAACAGCACCTTATGATGTAACACAATCAGGATTTACAGGTGCAGCTATCAATGCGGTAACTAAATCAGGAACTAACCATTTTCACGGAACCGCTTTCGGTTTTTATCGTAACGAAGCATTAACCGGAAAAGTAAATTTAGGCGAAACAACTTTAACTCCCGATTTAAAACAATTGCAAGGGGGTTTTAGTGTAGGCGGACCTATCATCAAAAATAAATTATTCTTCTTTGCCAATTTCGAAATAGACGATCGTAGCGATTTGGGCTCATATTACATTGCAAAAGCACCCGGACGTACAGGTGACAATGTATCAAGAGTAGAACAAGCCGACCTAGAAGAAGTTTCTCGATTGTTAAAAGGTATTGGTTATGACACAGGCGCTTATGAAGGCTATATACACGATACTTATTCACACAAAGGTATCGTAAAATTGGATTGGAATGCCCTTGAAAATTTACGAGTGTCATTCATATATAATCGTTTGAATGCTTATAGAGATAAAAATGCACACCCCGAAGCTATTATGCATCGTGGACCGGATAAAACGGTTATGCAATTCTACAATTCAGGTTACAGAATTAACAATAATATCGATTCCTATTTGATGGAAGTTAACTGGAACTCAAAAGACGGTAAATTGTCTAACAAATTCCAAGCGGGTTATACACATTTTGACGATTATAGAGAGCCAAATTCAGTTCCTGCTCCTATGATTAACATTTTTAAAGACGGACAACCTTATATCATTGCAGGTCACGAGCCATTTTCTGTACATAATATATTAGATCAAAAAGTACAACAAGTTTCTGATATACTTACTTATTCAATGAATAACCATACTATTACAACCGGATTTAGTTTTGAAAAATTCAGTTTTGACAACTCATTTAATCTATTTGGTTATGGATTTGATATTTTCGGAAGTTATACTATGCAACAATTTAGAGATGCCATTGCCGATGGTTCAATTGCTCAAAAAATTGCAGATGCCAAAGCAAAATATGACGATCCTAATACTCCTTGGAGTGTTACTAAATTAGATGTAGGGCAAATAGGCGGATTTTTACAAGACGAATGGCAAGTAAATGATAACTTTAAACTTGCTTTCGGATTAAGAATAGACAAACCAAAATATTTTGGTACCGATGCATATGTTGAAACAAAAATAGCAGAAGCCGGAGCAGATTATATTATGGAAGGTTTGACTTGGTACGACGAAAAAGGAAAAGCATTGCATTATAGTGCTAAAAACTTGCCCAAAGAAGACATTTTAATATCGCCACGTTTCTCATTTAACTGGGATGTAAGCAAAGACAAATCAGCTATTATTCGTGGTGGAACAGGTGTATTTACCGGTCGTTTACCTTTCGTTTGGATCGGTAACCACGTCGCTAATGTCGGCCGCTGGTATATGACGCCCGTAGCTCCTGACTTTAAGTTTCCGCAAGTATGGCGTACAAGTTTAGGAATGGACAATAACTTGAAAAACGGCTTGTCAATGAGTTTTGATATTGCATATACCAAAGATATCAACGCAATGATGGTGAGAGATTATGGTCTTAAACCACCCACAGGTACATTAAATAGTACGGTTGATACAAGACCTGTCTATACTTATGGCGATAAGGTAACTATGCAAGATCAACCTTGGGCAGTAGGTATCCCTGCACATTTATATACATTTACAAACACAGATAAAGGCGATTCGTTTAATTTTACAGCCAAAATAAATAAAAACTTTGGTCACGGATTAAGAACAAGTATGGCATACAACTTTATGTTGGCTAACGATGTTACTTCTATTGAAGCAGAAATTACAGGTGACGCGTTTAACCGTAATCCTGCTTTTGGCAATGTAAATGAAGCAAAATTAGCACCATCATTATATGGTGATATGCATCGTTTTGTCGGATTTACAAGTAAAGTTTGGAAATATGGAACTGACAACAAATGGAGTACTTCGGTAGCAGCTGTTTACGAATTGGCACAAGGAGGTCGTTTCTCTTATACCTACTCAGGCGATTTAAACGGAGACGGTTCTCCTTTAAATGACTTAATTTACATACCAAAAGAAGCAGAAATTAATCAAATGGCATTCACCGGAGATGCTGCACAACAACAAGTACAACGCGATGCTTTTAATCACTATATTGTACAAGACGATTACTTGAGCAAACATCGTGGTGAGTATATGGGTCGTTATGCTATTTTAAGTCCTTGGAGAAGTAATATTGATTTGAAACTTACACAAACATTACGTTTAGGTGGTTCTAAAAGAGTACAGTTTAATATGAATATCTTAAACTTAGGAAATATGTTGAACAATGATTGGGGCGTGGTTATGATACCAACCAACAAACAACCAATAGGTGTATCATTTGCTGATATTGACAACGATGGTAATGATGACCCTGTATATTCGTTTGACCCTTCATTGAATAAAACTTTTACAAAAGATAACAGTTTGCTTTCAAGATGGCAAATGCAAGTAGGTTTACGCTATATTTTCTAGTATAAACTTATTTATAAATTTTCTAAACCGCCTGAATTTCAGGCGGTTTCTTTATGATTTGAAAAAATCTAAAAAAAATATTTTAAAATTTTTGCCAACTAAAAAAAACATTATATCTTTGCACCACTTAAAACATCAATGGTCTATGGTGTAACTGGCAACACGTCTGATTTTGGTTCAGAAGAGTCCAGGTTCGAGCCCTGGTAGACCAACAAAAGTCGCAAAGCAAAGCTTTGCGACTT
>CAZSBI010000095.1:0-3686 GCA_964604735.1 uncultured Flavobacteriaceae bacterium
TTATACTTCAAAAAAATATTTTGAAAAGTATAGCAAAGCAGATACCGATATGCAAAAATTTCATATAACTATTATGAAAGACGATATTGTGTTTAACGACAGTATCCACTTTGATAACAGTATGTCAAAACAACAATTAACCGATTCACTTTGGAAGATTATTGCAAAACAAACCAACGAAAAACAAAATAGATTATATTTGAATTTTGATGAGAATATGAATTTTGACCGATTTTTAAATTATTATACATATTTTAAAAATAATCCGATGCCGAAGGGAAAACTCAGTAATAAAATATTTATCTTTGAACCATAATATATTAATGTATGTTAGATTTTATCAATTATAGAATAATAGATTTTGTAGATATTGTTTTGGTAGCTACGCTATTGTACTACTTCTATAAATTGATTAAGGGTACGGTAGCTATCAATATTTTTATTGGTATAGCAATGCTGTATCTGATTTGGTTGTTGACTAAAACGCTAAAAATGAACCTGTTATCCGAATTGCTCGGCAAATTCTTAGGTGTAGGAGTATTGGCATTACTTATTGTTTTTCAACAAGAAATAAGGCGGTTTTTACTGATGATAGGCTCGCAAAAATATAATCCGGCAGGTAATTTTATACAACGTTTGGGTTTTAAACAAGAAGAAGATACTACAACTAATGTAGAAGCAATTATTGAAGCAAGCAAAAAATTAAGCAAAACTAAGACAGGCGCCTTAATGATTATTAGACGTAATTCAGATTTAGATTTTTTAAAATCTTCCGGAGATAGAATGGATATAGAAATAAATATTCCGATTTTAGAAAGTATTTTTTATAAAAATTCGCCACTTCACGATGGTGCTGTAATTATTGAAGGCAATAAAATCACAGCCACACGTATTGTTTTGCCTATTTCAGGTGAAATTAAACTACCACAAACCTACGGATTGCGCCATAGAGCAGGGGTAAGCATTACACAAAATACCGATGCCGTAGCCATAGTTGTGTCAGAAGAAACCGGAAAGATTTCATACATCAAAAACGGCAAATTTGTACCCTACAAAACTTTTGACGACTTGATACATATTATTAATTACGATTTAACTTAGTGTTTTTTTTGTTAATTATTAGATGCGCTACTGTAAACACTGTTGTTTATTATTGAATGACTGTTAAACAAAACCAATATTTAATTACGATTTCTTATAGTTTAGTCATTGTTTTATAAACAAGCTGATTTTTTATTTTGATTCTTTATAAATATGCCTTACTTTTGCACTTTTCTAGACCAAAATGAAAGAAATAACACTTCACGACAAAACATTTACTTCTTATATAGGTAAGAAGAAAATTGCTAAGGCGGTAAAAAAAGTAGCCAAAGAAATTGAAATATACGCCGAAGACGATACTGTTGTTTTTGTATCTGTACTCAAAGGCTCATTTGTATTTACAACCGATTTGGCAAAACATTATAAAAAGCCGGCTTTTTTTGAATTTTACAGACTAAAATCTTACGAAGGAACCAATTCAACAGGTAATGTGAGGATATTAGTCGATATTGACAAAGAGCTAATCGAAGGAAAAAAAGTTGTCGTGATAGAAGACATTGTCGATACCGGAAATACATTAGAAAAAATCATTGAGGAATTGCAAGCAAAGAATCCGGCGGACTTAAAAATTGCTACCTTATTTTTTAAACCCGAAGCATACAAAAAAGATTATCCTATTGATTTTGTCGGAATGGAAATTCCCAATAAATTTATAGTAGGATATGGATTAGATTACGACGAATTAGGAAGAAATTTACCCGAAATATATAAACTTAAAGAAAAGAGAATGATTGATTTAGTATTGTTTGGCCCTCCCGGAGCAGGAAAAGGCACGCAAGCAAAAATACTTATAGAAAAGTTAGGCTTAACTTATATAGCCACAGGTGATTTGTTTAGACACCATATCAAAAATCAAACTGAATTAGGCAAAAAAGCCCAAGTTTTTATCAATAGAGGAGATTTGGTGCCCGATGAAATCACTATAGGAATGATCGAAGAAATTGTAGCCGATCCCGATACCAAAGGATTTATTTTTGACGGCTTTCCACGTACCGTAAAACAGGCAGAAGTTTTAGATAAATTGATGAAGGAAAAAGACCTAATTATCGATGTGCTTATCTCATTAGACGTCCCCAAAGAACGCTTGGTTAAGCGTTTGGTTGAGCGAGGTAAAACAAGTGGAAGAGTTGACGATAACGAAGAAACCATAAGACACAGATTGGCGCAATATTATAGTTTTACAGAACCCGTTAAACGTTACTATAAAGAACAAGGTAAGTTTATTGAGGTTGATGGCGTCGGAAGTATTGAAGAAGTCAATCAAAGATTGCTCAAAGCTATTTCAAAAGTAGAATTAAGAGGAGAAAAGTAATTATAAAGTACTTTTTTTAATAAATTTGCAGAGACGTTGCCATTGGTAGCGTCTCTCGTATATCATAAAAACTAGTAATAATGACCGAAGGGAATTTTGTAGATTATATTAAAATACATATCAAATCAGGTAATGGAGGTAAGGGCTCAGCGCATTTGCATCGCGAAAAATATGTGCCCAAAGGCGGACCTGATGGCGGAGATGGTGGTCGTGGCGGTCATATTATCATACGAGGCGATAAGAATTATTGGACACTCTTTCACCTAAAATTTAAACGACACTTTAAAGCCGAAAAAGGTGGCGATGGTAGTCGTAACCGTTCGACAGGAAAAGATGGTGACGATATCTATATCGATGTACCCTTGGGAACAGTTATCAAAAATACCGAAACCGAAGAAATTTTGGCAGAAGTAACCCTCGATAAGCAAGAATTTATAGTAGCAGAAGGCGGAAAAGGCGGTCGTGGCAATTGGCATTTTAAATCGGCAACCAATCAAACTCCTCGTTATGCGCAACCCGGCATTCCCGGTGTCGAAATTGATGTAACCCTCGAATTAAAACTCTTGGCAGATGTCGGATTGGTAGGTTTTCCTAATGCCGGAAAATCGACTTTGTTGTCTAAAATGACAGCCGCAAAACCTAAAATAGCCGACTATCCGTTTACTACATTAAAACCCAATCTGGGTATTGTGTCATACCGTGACGGACGTTCGTTTGTAATGGCAGATATTCCCGGTATTATCGAAGGCGCTTCCGAAGGAAAAGGTATTGGACATCGTTTTTTACGCCATATCGAACGAAACTCAAACCTATTGTTTTTGGTGCCTGCCGATGCCGATGATATTCAAAAAGAATACGATATTTTACTTAACGAACTTAAAAAATACAATCCCGAATTACTCGACAAAAAACGCGTGTTGGCTATTTCAAAATCCGATTTGCTCGATGAGGAATTAGAAGCGGAAATGAAAGAACTGATTCCTGATGACCTACCGCATATCTTTATCTCATCATATACAGGAAGAAATATCGACCGCTTAAAAGATTTACTTTGGACAGATTTGAATTCGTAGTAATTTTGAGTGTAAAAATAGTTGCTGCGAGCTCAGATAATTTAGTGAATGAATGAAAAATAAAACGAAAATATTACTCATAGATACCAATCACGAATTGCTAAAAAACGGTTTGATTGATTATGGTTTTCAAGTCGATGAAGACTATACTTCCACCAAGCAACAAATCGAAACTAAAATACATCTGTATGACGGAATTG
>CAZSBI010000096.1:0-8021 GCA_964604735.1 uncultured Flavobacteriaceae bacterium
GAGTATTGTGCAATCTGCTATATTCGCCAAGTAATAATATTTTCATCTGCTACAAAAGTAAAAATAAAAAAGTAGAAATATGTTAATATTAATTAGTATATTTGTGTTTAATAAAATTTTTTGAAAAAAGAGAATTTATGAGCGAAGAACAAAAAAAACAACAAGGCTATTCCGCCGATAGCATTCAGGCACTCGAAGGGATTGAACACGTAAGAATGCGCCCGTCAATGTATATTGGCGATATTGGCGTTAGAGGTTTGCATCATCTTGTATATGAGGTAGTTGACAATTCGATTGACGAAGCTATGGCAGGACACTGTGATAGAATTGAAGTAATTATTCGAACTGACAATTCGGTGTCTGTTAAGGATAACGGGCGCAGTATTCCGGTAGGTATGCACAAAAAAGAAGGTGTTTCTGCATTAGAAGTAGTAATGACCAAAATTGGTGCAGGAGGAAAATTTGACAAAGATTCATACAAAGTATCCGGCGGATTGCACGGAGTTGGTGTGTCAGTTGTAAATGCCCTCTCCGATCACGTTACGGCACAAGTATATCGCGAAGGAAAAATCTATCAACAAGAATACCAAAGAGGTAAAGCAATGTACCCCGTTAAAATTGTTGGCGATACCGACGATAGAGGTACTATGGTTACCTTTCATCCTGATAATGAAATATTTAAACAAACTATTGTATTTGATTATGAAACGCTTGCACTTCGTATGCGCGAATTGGCTTTCTTAAACAAAGGAATTACTATTACAATTACCGATGAACGTCAAAAAGACGAAGAAGGTAATCATATTCACGAAGAATTTTTCAGCAAAGAAGGACTCAAAGAGTTTATTCGTTTTTTAGATGCACATCGTGAGCCAATCATTTCGGAAGTCATTAGTATGGAAGGAGAAAAGAACGGTATTCCGGTAGAAGTAGCTATGATATACAATACTTCTTACACCGAAAATATCCATTCGTATGTCAATAATATCAGTACGCACGAAGGCGGAACGCATTTGTCCGGTTTCCGTCGCGGACTAACAGGTACATTAAAGAAATACGCCGATAAATCGGGTATGCTTGACAAACTAAAATTTGAAATATCAGGCGACGATTTTCGCGAAGGACTTACAGCCATTATTTCTGTAAAAGTAGCTGAGCCTCAATTTGAAGGACAAACTAAAACCAAATTAGGAAACCGCGAAGTAAGCGCGCCGGTTAGTCAGGCGGTATCTGAAATGTTAACAAATTATTTAGAAGAAAATCCTAAGGATGCCAAACGCATTGTAGAAAAAGTAATTCTTGCCGCACAAGCACGAAACGCTGCCAAAAAAGCACGCGAAATGGTACAACGCAAAACTGTAATGGGTGGCTCCGGATTACCCGGCAAACTCTCAGATTGTTCTGAAAGCAACTCTGACTTATGCGAAATTTACTTGGTGGAGGGAGACTCGGCAGGTGGAACAGCCAAACAAGGTCGCGATCGAAACTTTCAAGCTATTTTGCCTCTACGCGGTAAAATTCTAAATGTTGAAAAAGCTTTGCAACATAAAGTTTTTGAAAATGAAGAAATCAAAAGTATATTTACTGCTCTTGGTGTAAGCATTGGTACTGAGGAAGACAGCAAAGCCTTAAATCTTGAAAAATTACGTTATAACAAAGTAATTATTATGACGGATGCGGATGTTGATGGTAGCCATATCTCAACTCTTATTCTAACTTTCTTCTTCCGTTATATGAAAGATTTGGTAGAAAACGGCCACGTTTATATTGCTACGCCACCACTTTATCAAGTAAAAAAAGGACAGAAAAAAGCTTACGCTTGGACAGAAGAAGAACGCGAAAAATTAATGGAAGAATTCGGGCAAGGTGCTCATATTCAACGCTATAAAGGTCTTGGTGAAATGAATGCCGAACAACTATGGGAAACCACTATGAACCCCGAAACTCGCATCTTAAAACAAATTCATATCGAAAATGGCACCGAAGCAGATAGAGTATTCTCTATGCTAATGGGAGATGAAGTTCCTCCCCGTAGAGAATTTATCGAAAGAAATGCTGTTTACGCCAATATCGATGCATAATTATTAACTGAATCAACATCTTTTATCAGGGTGTTGATTCAGTTTCTTTTTCAAATAAACACACAAATAAACGTCTTTATATTAATGTAAACTTATAAATTATATGAAACAATTATTTTTATTTGTGTTCCTTTCAGCAACTGCTATTGGCAGTGCACAATTTGAAGATATTTTTGCATCAGAAGGAGATGCAGTAAAATATGTAACTAACTTTATGTCGCCATCTCTTGACGGATTAATGTATTCGTCGAGTGCCGGATGGGCAAATTCGGCAAAGCCATTAAAACCATTTAGTTTTTCATTTGATTTAGGTGCATCGGGATCATTAATTCCCGAAAATAAAACACAATTCACCTTTAATAATAGCGATTACCAATATCTACAAATAGATTCCGGACCAAATACAATACCGACTATTGTAGGAGGTGAATCGCAAACAAGAATGAAAATCGTTATTCCAATTAACGGCACCGAAAATAAAGTACTTGAATTTGATGCAGCCTCAGGAGTAACCGACGATTTACCTTTTAATGCAGTAGCGCTTCCAAAAATTCAATTAAATATGGGCTTGCCACTTGGCACAGAAGTTAGCCTAAGATATTTTCCAAGAACAGAATTTAACGAAAAAGCTTATGCGAGTATTTTCGGCATCGGACTAAAACACAGTCTTTCTCAATATATTCCAAGAGCAAAGGATGAAAAAGGAGAAAAGAAAAAAAGACATTTCAATCTGGCTATTCAAGCTTCTTACGAAAATATAGGTGTTGGCACTCTCAACACATCTAACGATAAGAACCTTGAAATGACTCTGGGAACTATCAATTTGCAAAGCATAATGTCATTAGATTATAAATTTCTGACGGTATATAGCGCATTAGGCTATACCATAGGAAATTCGACACTCGACGTAAAAGGTACATACGAATACTCTTACGATGTACAAGACAACAGTGGTAACCATATTCGATATGAAACAGTCCAAATAGTTGACCCGCTTTCACTAAAATTTGAACCTACCGGTTATCGTGCTACTTTTGGTGTCCGATTAAATCTTGTGTTTTTCAGAATTTTTGCTGATTATACCTTACAAGAATTTCCTACGGCAAATGTAGGCATCGGATTTAAAATATAATTGAAAAAAAAACTTTGAAATAACAAGTTTTGTTAATTCCAATAAAACCTATATCTTTGCAAAACTTTAAATAAACATTAAATAAGTATGAAAAAATTAGTTTTAGCCATTTCAGTAATTGGTTTAGTAACTTTAACTTCTTGTGGCGCACAAGAAAATTGTAGAGGTGACAGAGGATATACTGTTGCTCCGAAAATTGAAAAACAAAATACAGTAATTACTGTAAATGCAGTAGAAAGCGATACTAGACAATAATATTTCTATATATCAATTTTTACCAAATAATTTCCTTTAATCCTCTTGATTTAAGGAAATTATTTGCTTTAGAAAAGTGCTTATTACCAAACCAATATCCTCGGTTGGCACTCAATGGCGATGGGTGACCGGATTCCAAAATATAATGTTTTTTTGAGTCAATTAAGCCTTTTTTCTTCTTGGCATCGCCTCCCCAAAGCATAAAAACGACATCTTTTCGTTCGGCTGATATTTTTTCTATTATTTTATTGGTAAATATTTCCCAACCTTTTCCTTGATGCGAACGTGGCTCTCCTTTTCTTACTGTCAAAACGGCGTTCAATAACAATACACCTTGATTTGCCCAACGTGTTAAGCTACCATTTTGCGGTGTTGCTTGTTGTAAATCTGTCTCTATTTCTTTAAAAATATTTTTTAAGGAAGGCGGAAATGGCTTAATATGTTCTTGCACCGAAAAACACAATCCGTGCGCGTGTCCGGGAGTTGGATATGGATCTTGTCCCATAATAAGCACTTTTACATCATTAAAGTCAGTGATATTCAAGGCGTTAAATATTTCGCTTCCTTTTGGCAGGCAAGTATATTGACTATATTCATTTCTTACAAAGTCTGTCAATTTGATAAAATATTCCTTTTCAAATTCTTCTTGCAATACATCTTTCCAAGATTGTGCTATTTTTACATTCATTTTAGTACTTTTGCATTTATTAGGAAACAAATTTAATGAGAAAATTCCAACCCATACATCAAAATGTTTTACAAGACTTAGAATTTGACGAAGTTTTGCACAAAATTGCCGAATTTGCACATTCGGAAGAAGCAAAAAATGCAATTATGCATATTTCGCCTGATATTGAATTGGAAATTATCAACTACAATTTGAATCTGACAAACGAATATTTGAGTTCGCTGGAAAGTGAAAATCCACTGCCACATCATTTTATTGCACCTTTTGATAAGGCACTCAAAAAATTGAATATCGAAAATTCGTTTATAGAACCTAAACAATTGTTAACTATTGCCAAAGCTGTTGAGATAGTCGTAAAACTTCAAAAGTTTTTTGACAAACTCATTCAGTACTTCCCTACACTGCTTAATCAGATTGAAAAACTAAAATTTCATCCGGAAATTGCCAAACTAATCAATCAAAAAATTAACCAATATGGCGAAGTAAAAGATAGCGCTTCTTCTGAATTAAAAACAATTAGGAAGCAAATAAACAGCCTTAACAAAGAAATTTTAGCAGTATTTAGTCAAGAAAAAGCCAAATATACAAAACTCGATTATCTGTCGGATATTAAAGAAAGTATCATTGACGAACGCAACGTATTGGCAGTTAAAGCGGTATATCGAAAAAAAGTAAAAGGAAGTTTGTTAGGCACTTCAAAAACAGGGAGCATTGTATTTATTGAACCAGAAGCTATTAATCATTTGCAAAAACAAGTCTTTGGATTAAAATATGATGAAAAACAAGAAGTTATTCGCATTTTAAAACAATTAACCGACGAATTGCGTCCCTTTTACCTCATTTTACTTAGTTATAATGAATACTTGATTAAACTCGAAACTGTTTTTGCCAAAGCAAAATTTGCACAAATCTTAGAAGCTATTCGCCCTCAATTTTCTGAGAGAAAAGAATTATTTTTGGTCAAAGCTTATCATCCGCTACTAAAATTGACCAACGAAAAATTAGGATTACCGGTTGTTCCGCAAAATATAAAACTAAATGATACTCAGCGTATTATAATAATTTCAGGTCCCAATGCCGGCGGAAAGAGTATCAGTCTGAAAACAGCCGGATTGCTACAAGTAATGGCACAAAGCGGTTTGCTGATTCCTGTACATGAAAACAGTCATTTACCCCTTTTTAAAAATATTATGACCGATATTGGCGATAACCAGTCTATTGAAGATCAGTTATCTACTTATAGTTACCGACTTAAAAATATGCGTCATTTTTTGCGCAAAATCAAGGCGGACACATTATTTTTAATCGATGAATTTGGTACCGGCTCAGACCCCGATTTGGGTGGCGCACTTGCCGAAGCATTTTTAGAAGAATTTTACAAAAAAAATGCCATGGGTATCATTACTACACATTATAACAATCTAAAATTAATTGCCGATAAATATCCCGAAATTGTTAATGCGCATATGGAATTTGACATTCGTAAACTGCAACCCACATACGAGTTAAATATAGGACAGGCAGGCAGTTCATTTACTTTTGAGGTGGCGCAAAAAATTGGCATTCCGTATAGTATTATCAACCGTGCCAAGAAAAAAGTAAGTCGCAGTAAAGTCAAATTTGACGAAACTTTGGTCAAAATGCAGCGCGAAATTAAAACGATGAAAGACCTACAAGCCAAATATGACAAAGAAAAAGCCATACTTGATAGGGAAAGAAAAGAGCAAACGCAAATGAACAAAACACTTTTGCAAAAACTCAATCGTTTTAACAGACTTTATCAATTAGAAAATGATATTCTGCGTGCCGGAGAAAAAATAGAAAAGTTATTTGAAGACTATTTTAAACATCAAAATCCCAAACGATTGACCACGCAAGTGTTTAAATGGGCAGAAATAGAAAAGAATAAAAAATTTCCGAAACTCGATAAAACCAAAAAACAAAGCAAAGCGGAAAAACAAAAAACAAAAAGAGAAAAAGAAGAACAAAAGTCAATAAAAGCAGAAGTGCAGAGCGAGCTAACATCAAAAGACGTAGCAAAAGAATTAGCTAAAATTGAGATTGTAACTATGTCGTTTACCCCACGAATTGGTGACCAAGTACGTATTAAAGGTAGTCAATCTAATGGTACAATAGAAAAATTAGAAAAAAACAAAGCAATACTCAATTATGGTAAATTTACTGCCAGTGTTCCTATACAAGAATTAGAATTGGTTATGCGCAAAGGGTAAGGAAGGTGTTAAGGTGAGAAGGTATTAAGGTGAGAAGGTGTTAAGGTATTAAGGAAATAAGGTATTAAGGAAATAAGGTGTTAAGGAAATAAGGTGTTAAGGAAATAAGGAGGAAAAAATAAAATACAGCAAATAAAATAGACAAAATATATATAAAAATCCTAAAATAATAATCCGGCGATTTCGGTACTTCGATTAAGTTCATCGTTTTGCTGAATTGCCTAAGAACAAAACACAATGAGCAAAAAACAAAAAAAAATTAGAGATTTTTCAGACTTGGCAAGTTTTGCCTACTCAACAAACCCCGACTACGAACCTGACTACGACAATGATGATGTAGAAGGATTACTACCTAGTGAACAACATCTTGAAGCACATTTCTCAAAAAAAGGACGAGGTGGTAAGATTGTTACCATTATCAAAGGTTTTGAAGGCACAGATCAAGAATTAAAAGCATTAGGCAAAGAAATTAAAAACAAAATGGGCGTTGGTGGCAGTATCAAAGACGGCGAAATCATCATACAAGGAAATATTAGAGAGAAAATAGTAGCTTACTTGAAAGAAAAAGGGTATAACGTCAAAAAAATTGGCGGATAATTCATATAAAACAACAAAATATTTCATATTTTTACCACGATAAAAATTACAAACTATGAAAAGAAATTGGCAAACAATAAAGAAATACGAAGATATTCTGTTCGAATATTTTGAAGGTATTGCAAAAATAACGATTAATCGTCCGCAGGTATATAATGCTTTTCGCCCTAAAACCAACGATGAAATACTTGAAGCACTCGAAATGTGTCATACCAATCAAGATATTGATGTTGTTGTACTTACCGGCGCCGGAGACAAAGCTTTTTGCAGCGGTGGTGACCAAAATGTAAAAGGTAAAGGCGGTTACATCGGCGACGACGGTGTACCACGCCTAAATGTGTTAGATGTACACCGAAAAATACGCTCTATTCCCAAACCTGTTATTGCTATGGTTAATGGTTACGCCATTGGCGGCGGACACGTATTACACGTAGTTTGCGATTTAACCATTGCTTCGGACAATGCGCGTTTTGGACAAACAGGTCCCAAAGTAGGAAGTTTTGACGGTGGATTCGGTTCTTCATACTTAGCGCGACACGTAGGACAGAAAAAAGCACGCGAAATCTGGTTCTTATGCGACCAATATACAGCAGATGAAGCAGAAAAAATGGGTATGGTAAATAAAGTAGTTCCTCTTGAACAACTTGAAGATACTACGGTTGAATGGTGTCAAAAAATACAAGAAAAAAGCCCAATGGCAATTAGAATGATTAAACGTGCTATGAACGCCGAATTAGACGGGCAACGCGGTCTAATGGAATTTGCCGGAGATGCTACCCTAATGTTCTACTTGATGGAAGAAGCACAAGAGGGCAAAAATGCCTTTTTAGAAAAACGCAAGCCTAACTTTAAACAATTTCCGAAATTTCCTTAAAGAAAATGCATACAATATTTTAGCCCGAAAAACATTTCGGGCTTTTTTTATGCAAAAAAATGTAACTTTGCATTCATCTACAAGTCAAAATTATGAGAATTGATATCATTAGTGCCGTACCGCAATTATTAGAGAGTTTTTTAGATCATTCCATCGTGAAACG
>CAZSBI010000097.1:0-9026 GCA_964604735.1 uncultured Flavobacteriaceae bacterium
AATTTAAGCAAACGCGAAATGATTTTACTTGTTTCCGGTGCCGTTTTGGGTTTTGTTTTGGCTTTGTTCTAGTAAGAAAGTTTATTTATCATATATTTTTTATTGGTATTTGTGAATCTTCGATTTGCATTGGTCAAAAAAGTAATAAAAAAACTATTTTTTTTCGGGTTTTTGTAACATTTTTAGCGAAAACCAGCCCAAAACAGCAATAATAACAAGCATAATTGCCCATAACAATCTTTCGTCCATAAATAAGGGCGAGGCTTGCTTTGTTTTGCTTTGTGCAATAATTTGTTCATCTTGCAATGATAATTGAACTGCTTTTTGAGGCATTTTTTGTTGAAAATGAACCAAATCATATTGTGGTTTTCGGACATTTTTATTGCCATAAAGCAAGTAATATTCTGCAGGTTTATCAGGAAAACGCGCTAATAACCAATGCTTGTATGCTTTTGGAATGATTGCCCTAATATCCAGACTTTCATTGTCCTGATTGTTAATAGTAAGCATCATTTTGTTTGTCAAAACTTCGTCAAACGAAAAGATATTTTTTTCGAACGAAGTCAATGTTCCCGAAAACACATGGCGATAATTATAATGCCAAGCTTTGTCTGTTTTTACACTGTCTTCAAGGATTTCGATTCGGACAGGACGATAATAATCGTTGCTGTTGTTTACTTTTATTTCGATTTGCGATACGGGAACCGGATGAGGCAGGTCAATCAAAAACACATCGGATCGTGATTTGTTTTTGTTGTCAAGTCTAAAATTACTTTGATATGATTTTGCTAAGATGTCGGTCGCTTTTACTTGATAAATACCTACTTTACGTGTATCAATCAAGGCTTTATTTGCTGCCGAAATGCGAAAATATTTATATTTGGCATTCTCAAAAATCAATTGGGTAAATCGATAATCGGTTTGGGTATTTTTGATGGACAATATCCGGTAATCGTCAAGTAATGTAAACCATTCTTTTTGCTGATTGCTTCCTTCGAGTTTGATACGCATATCAAAATTGTCTGCCAAAAAATCAATGTCAATACGATTTATTGTTTCAAGATTATCCATTTCAAAAGTCATATAATATCGACCGGATTGATGCGCCGTATTAATGCGTTTGAAAGGCATTAGCGTGCGTTCGTTTTTGGGCATATCTGTTTTGAACAAATAAGGAACTTTTATGGTATCACCACTTTGCGTAATGCCAATAATACGAATATCGGCATATTGTTTCGATATTTTGCCGTAAATATCATTGGGCAATTCTATGCTGTGCCAAGTCTCCGTAACACCTTGCAAAGCTCTTTTATATTGATAATTTTGCAATTGCGCGTAGCTTAAACTACTTGATAATAGCGTGATTATCAGAATGTTAATTGTTGCGAATGTTTTTTTCATCATCGTTAATTATTAGATTTTTAAATTTATTGTACAAGAAGGAAATAAGTAAAAGTAATATACCTAAGACTACAAAAATAATTGTTTTAGAAAGTGTATTGAGTGAAGCAATATCGTAAAAGAATAATTTGAGCAGCGTAAAGGCAAATAAACTGATGGCGGCAATTCGCAAATGTTTTTTATTGTATTTGATACCGATTCCGACCATTATCAAGGCAAAAATGCCCCAGAAAATACTCAGACTGAGTTTGTAGTTTTGTTCTACATTGCCAAAAGCCATCCATTGTAACAACTCGCTGCTCAAAACCCATAAAACAATCGTATAAATACTTATTTCGATAGCTTTTTTAAGCTTTTTTCCTTGTAATTTGTTTTGCATAAATGCTTGCTTCGGATATTGATAAAACAAATATGTTGCAAAGGCAAGAAAAACAAATGAAATATACCTGATTATAATGTAGGCATTTCCCTTGACAAAGGGACTGTCTTCTTTTTGATGCAAATACGCATCGCGCAACTCGCTTAGTTCGAAAAGCCCTTGTGTTAAGAACGAAACGATTCCGAAACCAAGCAAGATTAAAAGTAAAACACCAAATTCCGAATTTTTTAGTTTCTTGATATTGAAAACAATCCAAGCGCCAATAAACAGCAAGGAATAGTTGATAATCCAGATATATTTAAAACTTTTTAAGTCGTAATTTCTAAGAACTTTGCCAAAAATATTTCCGCTGATTTTTACTTCGGAATGAGCAAATAATTGATTCCAATATCGAACAATTTCTAAACGAAAAGCCATATAAAATGAAAAGAAAAACAGTAGCGGAATAAGATATTGTAAAAAACTTTTAGATTTAGATAAATTTGTTTTTTCGCTTGCAAATTTAAGTCTGAAATAGTTGATAATACCCAATCCGCCTACAAAAATCAATGACATCAGAAAGTCGCTGTTAAAAATAGGCGTAATGCTTTCGCTTTGTTTGCTAATATATCTACCATAAGCCTCATCCCAATCAATAAGCATACTTATTGATGCTAAAAACAGCAAGGGATAAGCCATTTTTTTATAAAACGAAATGTTTTTTGTTGTGCCGACCCAGTACAAAACGGTAGCCTCGCCAATCCATAAAAGGGTAATCCATTTACCGCTTAATTGAATAGGAATGGCAATAGTAATAAATGTCAGTACCAGCCCAATCAGTAAATAAAGCAAGTTTTTGTCTGCCAATTTACTTCGATATATTACGGTACTTACGCCAAAATGCACAATAGCATTTGTCAAGGTAAACAAGCCGACTAATGATGCATAATTTTCATTTTGATGCAAAATACTGTAACCAATACCAAAATAGATAAAGGAATTAGAGAGCAATAAGGCCACATCGCTTTGTTGATATTTTTCTTTTTTCAACAATTTGTAAGCCAAGAACGCCACATAAAATAGCAAGAAAAATATAGTAGCAAAAACAAAAGCCAAAGTAAAAAATTGTTGATCGTTATATTTGGTGCCAAACCACGAGAGGAAGATGAGCCAAGTAAGCACAAAAGCCGAATAATACAAAACATTCCAATATTTTTTGAAGGCGATAACCAAAATACCGATATTGATAATGCTCATATAACTAAACATCACGCCTACATTTCCGGAGCCGTCACTCAACAAAAACGGCACGGCATAAGCGCCTACCAATCCGACAACTGCAATAACTTGTTTGTCGTAATTTAATGCCGCAATGACGGTAAAAATGGTAAAAAATACCATTAAGGCAAAGGCGATACTCTGCGGAAACAGTTCGTACATACTGTATGCCGTAAAAGTAATCAGATACATTATTGCCATAGCGCCACTGACCAGTACGGCACTGTATTTTTCGTAATTCTTTTTTAGTTTGATACCAAAACCAAGCAAAGCCAAACCAAGCAAATATCCTAAAATAACACGAGTAAGCGGCGAAATAAGTTGATGTTCGATAGAATATTTAGCACCTATACCTGCACCAATTACCGTAATTACAATTCCTATTTTATTAATCAGATTTTCACCGACAAACTTTTCGATATCTAATTCTTCGAAATTAAAAAGCTTTTTGCGTGGCGTATTATATCCTAAATCCATTTCTTTTTCGATTAGGTAAGCATCAAGCTCATCTAACTCATCAACAAGTTGTGCTTCCTTCGGGTCTTTAATGGCGGTGTTGGCTTTTCTTTTGTTCAAATGCGTAGTCGTTCCAATTTGGAGCAAATTAATTTCCATACGAAGCTCCTCGATTTCATCGGCAAAATGCGCCTGCTTTTTTTGCAAGATATCGAGTTTGCGAATTAATTGATCAATCTTTTTTTCTTTATCCGTCATAACATAATGTTTCTGTTGACAAAGTTATGTAATAAAAATCAATCCTAGTAGAGCCCCTGATTTTATTGGGTTTTTGAAAAAAAACGGGAAAAGCAATCATAAATACAAAAAAGAAAAATAAAAACAACTTGCATAGCGTATTGTTGCTTGACATTATTGCAAAAAAAAGCGCCGTTGCAAAGCAACGGCGCTTATATAATATTTACAAAGCTTAGTTTTGTTTAAAAGCTTTTAATTTTTCGATCAATGCAGGCACTACTTCAAAAGCATCACCTACGACGCCGTAATCGGCAGCTTTAAAGAAAGGCGCTTCGGCATCGTTATTAATTACGAGCATTACTTTTGACGAGTTTACACCTGCTAAATGCTGAATTGCACCTGAAATGCCTATGGCAATATATAAATTGGGAGCTACTTGTTTTCCGGTTTGTCCTACGTGCTCGGCGTGTGGACGCCAGCCAATATCGGCAACGGGTTTAGAACAAGCAGTTGAAGCACCTAATACTTCGGCAAGTTCTTCAACCATACCCCAGTTTTCGGCAGCTTTCATACCGCGACCTGCTGATACAATAATATCGGCATCGGTTAATGGTACTTTTCCGGTTACTTTTTCTACATTGGTGATTTTTAACGTTTCATAAACGCTTTTATCTATGTCCGGCGCAAAGCTTTCTTCGCTTCCTGCTACGCTATTTTCTATAATTCCGAAGGAGTTTTTAGAAATACGCAACAATTTGTTATCGGCTGTTAAGGCTGTATAAGCAATACCTTTGTTTGAAAAAGTTTTTCTTTTTACAATAAAATCGGCTCCTTCTTCGGGCAATGCAATCACTTGTGATACATAAGCGGCATTCATTTTGTCTGCTAAAATAGGTGCCATATAAACGGCATCGTTGCTTGAACTGACCAAAACCAAATTAGCATTGACTTGCTTAGCGGCTTGGGCAATAGCTTCGGCGTGTGCGTAAGCATTAAAAGTTTTTAGTGTATCGTCACTTACATTAAGCAATTTAGACACACCATATTTGTATAATTCATCGGCGTTTGCTACTCCAAATCCGACAGCTACTACATCTTGTCCTGTTTTGTCGCCGTAAGCTTTGGCATAAGAGGCTAATTCTTTGGCGCCTTTACTTACTTTTCCGTTTTGCGATTCGGCATATATTAATATTGACATAATTTTAAATTTTGAAAGTTAATAAATAGGATTAAATTACTTTTGCTTCGTTGTGCAATAAGTTAATCAGTTCGTCTAAATTGTCTGCATCGACCAATTTGATAGCGCCTTTGGCAGGCGGTTTTTCAAATTTTTGAATTTTAGACTTTACTTGGGCTTCAAAAGCAGGAATTACTTCTAATGGTTTCTTACGCGCCATCATAATACCGCGCATATTGGGTATGCGTAATTCTTCTTCTTTGACCAATCCTTTTTGACCACCGATAATAATGGGCAATTGCGCCTCTATCATCTCTTTACCACCTTCAATTTCGCGGGCAATAATTGCTTTGTCGCCTTCGATATCTAATCCGATAACGGCATTGACAAAAGTTTTTCCGGTCATTGCGGCTACCAAACCGTGTACCATTCCGCCACTATAATCCAAGGACTCTCTACCGGCAATAATCAAATCAAAATCGTTGTTTTGTTTGATGTATTCGGCAATTTGTGTCGCTGCAAAATGACTGTCTGTCGGCTCAACGTCAATACGAACGGCTCTGTCGGCACCAATTGCCAATGTTTTGCGAATTACAGGCTCGGTTTTGGCTGTTCCTACATTGAGAACGACCAATTCGCCACCGTTTTTTTCTTTGAGTTGCATTGCTTTGGTCAAGCCAAACTCATCGTGCGGATTGATAACGAACTGAATCCCGTTTTCATCAAATTTGGTATCGTTATCCGTAAAATTTATTTTTGATGTAGTGTCGGGCACACTACTCATTAACAGTAATATTTTCATAATATACTATGTTTTTGTATGTTAGATTATTATCTCGTTTTTTATGCTACGAAGTTACACATTTTTTTTAAATTTATTATGCACGCATAATAAATATTTTGCAATTATTATATTTTTCTTTCTTTTTTGAAGTAATTTTTGTTGATAATTGAAAAATATGCTTGAAAAAATAATTATTTTTTAAGACATTTAGGAAGAATAATGACAGATAAATACTTTTTAAAATATACTGCATATTTATTTAATGTGTTTTGTTTTTTGTGATACTGCAAATGATATCAAAATAAATATCTTTATCATACGTTAATGTATGTATGAAATATTTTCTATCTATTACTTTAATACTTTTGTCCTCTTGTCAAACAGTGAGCAAGCCGCCAAAAATAATAATGGACAATACAAGCAAAAAAGAGATTGTTTTTTCTTGTGATTTACCTCAAACAGCAAAGGGTAATTATCAAACGGCAAAAAAACAAGTTGTCTTGCTGAGAAAACAATTGGCAAAGAAATATAAATCAATACAGAATGCACAACAACGCGTATTGTTTTTAGACAGCGTTTCAAAAGTATTTTCAAAACAATTATTGCACAAAATCGTACCGTTTTGGTATGGCACCGTTTGGGATTTTAACGGCTATACCGCCAAACCTAATCAAGGTACAATTGCCTGTGGTTATTTTGTATCAACAACTTTGCGCGATATGGGCATCAATATCAATCGGTATAAAATGGCGCAACAAGCAGCCGCAAACGAGATTTACAGCATTACTTATAATCGGAAAAACAGAAGCATATTGAACCCTGACAATTATAGTAGTATCGAAAAAATGCTCGAACAATTAAGTGATGGTTTATATGTCGTTGGCTTAGACTATCACGTTGGTTATCTGTGGATTGACAAACATAAATATTGTTTTGTACATTCGAGTTATATCGACGGTAAAGTGCTGTCAGAGGACGCATTGACATCAGAAGCTTTTGGTAGTAATACTTACTATTTCGGCAAAATATCGGGCAATACCGAATTAATGCAAAAATGGCTGCAAAACACTTCTGTTAAAATTGTAACAAAGTAATTGCATACCTATTTAATAAAATATTAACTTTGTGGTCTGTCTTATTGGCACAGTTTTTTCAACAAACATAGCAAGGAATGAACAAAATATTGGATTTTATGAAAAGAAATTATAAATTAATACTGATAGTTATACTATTAGCAGGCGCTTTTTTTGGATTTAAACAACGACAAATTGCCGAAGATAAAGAAACCGCTATCTTGCAAAGTAGTCGTAGAGTGATTGATTATGCACATTATCATCCGGCTGTAATGAATGATGAGTTTTCTGAGCAGGTTTTTGACGAATTTATCAAAAATCTTGACCCCTCAAAACGCTTTTTTACACAAACAGATATTGATAGTTTAAACATATTTAGAGATAAAATTGATGACCAAATATATGATCTCAGCTTAGATTTTTACAAAAAAGCCTACGAAATTATCAAAGAACGTCAAGAGGAAGCTATGCAATATATTGATGAAGCACTTGACGAAAACTTCGATTTTTCTAAAAACGAAACTTTAAACCTCGATTTTGACAATATTCCATTCCCAAAAAATAAGGAAGAAGTTAAAAAACGATGGAAAAATTATTTAAAATCGAATGTCTTATCGCGCGTTTACACCAAATTGGAAGAACAAAAGAAAAAACAAAAAGATTCGGCCGGTTTTGTGCCCAAAAGCATTGACGAGTTGACCAAAGAAGCCGTAAAAGCCACTAAAAAAAGTATTAAAAACTACAAGGAATTGGTTGCCGAAATGGAAGAGATGGATTATTTCTCGATGTATATGAATGCTATTATGAGACAAAATGACCCACACACTAATTATTTTAGTCCGCAGACCAAAGAACGTTTTGATACAAGTATGGCAGGCTCATTCGACGGTATTGGAGCACGTTTGCAAAAGGAAGGTGATTTTGTAAAAATTATTGAGGTGATTCCGGGCGGTCCTGCTTGGAAAGCCGGCGAGCTGAAAGCAGGTGATATCATACAAAAAGTAGGTCAAGAAAATGAAGAAGAACCCGTCGATATTATGGGTATGCGTTTGAGTAAAGTTATTAAATTTATCAAAGGTCCCAAAGGCACCACCGTGTTTTTGCACGTCAAACGCGTTGATGGCAGTTTTAAAACCATCAGCATTGTTCGCGACCGTGTAGAACTGGAAGAAACTTTTGCTAAGTCTTTGCTAATCAGTAAAGATAATAAAGAATACGGATATATTTATCTGCCTAAATTCTATGTCAATTTTAAAGAACGCTCTGAACGCCGTTCGTCAACCGATATGAAAAAAGAGTTAGAAAAACTTAAAAAGTCAGGCGTCGAAGGTATTGTTATCGATTTAAGAAATAACGGAGGTGGCTCTCTGGCTGATGTTATCGATATCGCCGGATATTTTATAGACAAAGGCGCTGTTGTGCAAGTAAAAGATAAGAAAGGTAAAATTAAAGTACTCAAAGACGAAAACAGCGAAGTAGTTTATGAGGGTTCGGTTATTATATTAATCAACGAACAATCTGCCTCTGCTTCCGAAATTTTGGCTGCTGCTTTGCAAGACTACAACCGTGCTATTATAATGGGGAGCAAATCGTATGGCAAAGGAACCGTGCAAAATGTTATTGGTCTAAATCAGGTTTATGGCAACGAATATGGCGATATTGGCGCTTTGAAATGGACTAATAAGAAATTTTATAGAATCAACGGCGGTTCTACACAACGCAAAGGGGTTACCCCGGACATTACAATGCCCGACAACTACAAATACTTAGAAGTACGCGAAGAAAACGAGCCCACCGCTTTGGAATGGGATAAGATTAAAAAGGCTAAATACAAAACCTATAAGATCAAACATAAAGCGCAAATCATTAGTCAGGCACAAAAACAAATAGATACTATGTCTATCTTTAAAAGTATTGATGAAAAAGCAAAATGGTTGTCTGAAAACAAAAAAGATAATACCATCTATCTTAATCTTGATGAATACACTGCCGATTTACAAAAAATAGATAAAATAAATGCTAAATTCGACAGCTTAATTAAGTTTAAATCTAAGCTAAAAATCTATTCCTTAGGTGTTGATATCGAGGGAAAAGAAAATGATACAATTTTTAAAGATAAAAGAAAACGCTGGATAAAATCTCTCAAAAAAGATATCTATATAGACCAAGCTATCAAGGTATTGGCGCAAATGAATAAACAATAATGCATACTGATGAAAAACTTTAAATACATATGGCTACTAGTTATTTTACTGCATTTTT
>CAZSBI010000098.1:0-4823 GCA_964604735.1 uncultured Flavobacteriaceae bacterium
CGTTTTTACCTCCTCCGGCAATGAATCTGCAACCGGACAATTGGGCGCGGTCAAGGTCATTACTACTTGTACATTGTAATCATCATCGATAATAATATCATAAATTAATCCTAAATTATAGATATCGACCGGAATTTCAGGATCAAAAATTTGTTTTAATTGCGCAACAATGGCACTTTCAAGTATATTTTTGGGTATTTTATGTGACATTTTCCTATTATTTATTGTTTAACTAATTCGTTTATTCTTTTCATTATAGCTTCTAATCCCATTTTGCGTGTAGGTGATAAATGATTGGGTAAATCAATTTGATATACTATGCTAAAATCGTATTGTGCCACTTCTTTTCTTGTTTGACCGTTTAATAAATTCAGTAACATACTTATAACGCCCTTACCGAGAATAGCTTCGCTATCGCCTTTGAAATAAACTTTATCATCATCTAAACTAAGTGTCAGCCACGATGCCGACTGGCAGCCTTCTACTTTATTTAGGGCATTCTTATCAATTTTGTCAATTAATGGCAAATCTGCTGACATATCCATTATATAATTGTATTTATCATTCCAATCTGCAAACATTTCAAAATCTGCAAGCAATTCTTGTTCTTTCTGTTGTATTGTTTTCATTCTTTTTGCTATTTTTCTGCACATTGCAATATACAATCTTCGCAGGTTTCTAACTCACCATTCAGTCGTTTTTTTATCAAATCTTTTGTAGGTTCTATCAGTTCAGGTATTTTTATAGCATCAATAATTTCGCCTACAAAAGCATACAACTGTAATAATTGCGCATCGCGCTTCGAAATACCGCGTTGTCTGATATAAAACAAAGCTTCTTCATCAATTTGACCTGTCGTTGAACCGTGACTACAACTAACATCATCGGCATAAATTTCGAGGAATGGTTGTGAACTAATTCGTGCTTTGTCTGTCAATAAAATATTATCATTTTTTTGAAAAGCATTGGTTTGTTGCGCTTGTTGTTTTACGAGTATTTGCCCATTAAAAAAACCTCGTGCGGTATCATCTAAAATCCCTTTATATTTCTGATTACTGTAACTTCCCGGGGCGCTATGCGACACAAAAATCACATTGTCTGTCTGTTGTTGCTTATCAACCAGATATAAACCCAACAAATCCACTTTTGCGTGACTGCCTACAATATCGGCAAATTGCTCATTGCGAAGTAGTTTGCCATTCAATTCCATAAAATTAGTGTACAATCGTGCATTGCTCTCTACTTGATAATAGTGTTGACTAATAATAGCCGAAACATTGTTAATATTTTGATATTTATACCAATTCATTTCGGCGTTATCGCCCACAAAAACTTCTGTATTTACCGTGGTAAAATGACTTTTATGTTGATTAGAATCATCGCATTGAATCAAATCAAATTGTGCATTTTCTTCAACAATAATCAGGTTTCGCATATTGATTAACGTATCAATTTTGGCATCAAAACGATTGGTTAATTGCAACTTAAACGATTTGATATTTTTAGGAATATAAACAAACAATCCGTCGGTAAATAAAGCCGTATTCAGATTGTTAATATTATTTTCTTTTTTGCTTATCAATTGATTGAAATACTTTTCGATTAAATCAGGATAATGTTGCATTGCTGCACGCAAACTACCCACAATAATTCCATTATCATAGTGATTTACAGCACTTTCAGAAGCAAATATTCCATTAATAAGAAGCACTTGTATGTTCGATTTTGGCACAATACAAACGTCCCAAGACAGTTTTGTATTAAATAATTTACTCATACCCGTATGAAAATATTGGGCAGTAAAATCTTTAAGTTTTGTTTTGCGCCATTTTTCATCTTTTTGCGTCGGAAAACCATTTTTGATGAATTTTTTCATCGCATTTTGACGTATTTCTGCCACAAATGAAGGAAAAATGTTTAACAATTCCTCTTTATTTCCGTTGATATATTGCGCTATATTCTCTTGCAATTTATTGATATTTATATTTGATTTATTCATTTTTACATGCTTATTTCTTTACATTTTAGGCATTAATTACTGTTATTATTTTGCTTCGTCACAAAGTACACATCGCACTTTCTCCTTTTACCTTTTACCTTTTCCCTCAATGTTTTGTCACGATTTTTGCCAATGCAAAAATACGCGCCAAAACAAGAAAGCTTGGGAATTAATAATGTGAGAGGGACCGCGGTCTCGATTTTGCTACTAACGTGTGACCACCTCGTGGTCATTTTCAAAAACACGACGCACTTTTTCCTTTTCCCTTTCTCCTTTTACCTTCTCTAACTCTACAAAACCACACGAAAGGATTCGTGCGGTAGCGGAAATAGTACTACTTCCAACTTCGGACTTCCGACTTCCAACTTCAAACGCACTTTCTCCTTTTACCTTTTACCTTTTACCTCGTTCCTTTGTCCTTTTACCTAACATAATCATATCCTTTGGCTTCTAATTCCTTAGCCAATTCCTTGTCGCCTGTTTTAACAATTTTGCCGTCATACATTATATGTACAATATCGGGCACAATATAATCGAGCAAGCGTTGGTAATGCGTTATTACCATAAAGCCATTGTCGGCGCTACGTAATTTATTAACTCCTTCGGCAACTGAACGCAAAGCATCAATATCTAATCCTGAATCAGTTTCATCTAAAATTGCTAATTCCGGATTAAGCATTGCCATTTGAAAAATTTCATTTTTCTTTTTTTCACCGCCTGAAAAGCCTTCGTTGACCGATCTGTTTTTAATTTTATCGGGCATATCAACCATCGCTTGTTTTTCACGCATCATTTTTAAAAACTCCCCCGGTTTAATAGGGTCAAGTCCTTGATATTTGCGTTTGGCATCAATGGCGGCTTTCATAAAATTGGTCATACTTACGCCCGGAATTTCTACGGGATATTGAAATCCTAAAAACACACCCTCTAAGGCACGTACCTCAGGGTCTAAATCGAGAAGATTTTTACCTTTTAATAAAATTTCACCTTTGGTGACTTTGTAACCCTCTTTTCCGGTGATTATATTTGCCAAAGTACTTTTACCTGTACCGTTAGGTCCCATAATAGCGTGTACTTCGCCTGCATTAATGGTCAAATTTAGTCCTTTAAGTATTTCTTTATCACCTATACCGGCGTGTAGATTTTTTATTTCTAATAATGGTTTCATATTTATAATTTATTGCTGTTATGGTTTAGTATTTATTATATTCTATTATGGTTACCCAACACTTCCTTCTAAACTGATTGCAAGTAGTTTTTGGGCTTCTACGGCAAATTCCATCGGTAGCTGATTCAGCACTTCTTTGGCATAGCCGTTTACAATCATATTGATAGCAGACTCTTCATCTAATCCGCGTTGTTTAAGATAAAAAAGTTGTTCATCAGAAATTTTTGAAGTCGTAGCTTCGTGTTCTACCACAGCCGATCTGTTTTCAATATCGATATACGGAAAAGTATGTGCGCCACATTGGTCACCCATCAATAAGGAATCGCAAACCGAGTAATTTCGGGCATTTATGGCAGCGCGTTTTACATCGACTTGTCCACGATATGAATTTTGGCTTTTTCCTGCCGAAATACCTTTACTGATAATGGTACTTTTGGTATTTTTTCCGATATGAATCATCTTAGTTCCCGTATCGGCTTGTTGATGATTATTGGTTACGGCAACCGAATAAAACTCGGCAATCGAATTGTCACCTTTTAATATTGTCGAAGGATATTTCCAAGTAATTGCCGAACCGGTTTCTACTTGTGTCCAACTAATTTTTGAGTTATTTCCTTTGCAAATACCGCGTTTGGTTACAAAATTAAAAATACCACCTTTTCCTTCTTTATCGCCCGGATACCAATTTTGAACTGTGGAATATTTAATTTCGCCATCTTTTTTGGCTATCAATTCCACAACTGCTGCATGTAACTGATTCTCATCGCGTTGCGGTGCCGTGCAACCTTCTAAATAACTGACATATCCGCCCTCTTCAACAATTACCAAAGTACGTTCGAACTGCCCCGTACCTGCTGAATTAATACGAAAATAACTCGATAATTCCATCGGACTGCGAACACCTTTCGGAATAAAAACAAAAGAACCGTCGGTAAACACAGCCGAATTGAGCGCTGCATAATAATTGTCTGACGGAGGCACAACCGAGCCTAAATACTGCTTGACAAGTTCGGGATAGTCTCGAACTGCATCACTAATGGGACAAAAAATTATACCGCGTTCTTTTAATTCTTTTTGAAAAGTTGTTTTGACCGAAACACTATCAAAAACAGCATCAACTGCTACGTTTTGCAAGGCTTTCTGTTCATCTAACGGAATGCCTAATTTATTATAAACCTCTAATATCTCAGGATCAACTTCATCTAAACTCTCTAATTGTTTCTTGGGTTTAGGTTTTGAGTAATAGATTAAATCATTAAAATCAATTTCAGGGATTTTTAAATGAGCCCATTGTGGAATATCCATTTTTAACCAGGCTCTATATGATTTTAAACGAAAATTGAGCACCCAATCCGGTTCCTCTCTGGCTTCCGAAATTTTTTTGATAATATCTTCATTCAATCCCTTCGGAAATTGCTCCATTTCAATATCGGAACTAAATCCATACTTATAATCTTGTTCGGTAACTTCTTTGAGCACCTTATCTTGTTGTTCTTCTTTTGTGTTCATATTTGAAACTTATGTGACAAAGATACAAAAGATTTTGTTATTTGTAATGGTTTTAAATAGGAATTTCGAATATTTCTATAAAGAGATTTTTTAGTATAAAATTGTAAATAATTATGAATAATATAGCACAAAATTCAATTATAAATG
>CAZSBI010000099.1:0-25829 GCA_964604735.1 uncultured Flavobacteriaceae bacterium
TTGCAACAGTAGTGAGTTGTGCAAACGACGAAGCTAAACCAAAGCAAGCAGTACAAAAAGAAGTGCAACAAAAAGAAGACAATAAATTTGCTGCATTAGACAAACAAGCAAAGACATTATTTGCGGTTTTACCCAAAGAAGCTGTAAATCCGGATAATGCCATAACGCCTGAAAAGGTAGCCCTTGGCAAGGCGCTGTATTTTGATAAGCGATTGTCAAAAGACAACACACAAAGTTGTAATACTTGTCACAATTTAGACACTTATGGCGTTGATAATCAATCGTTTTCAAAAGGAAATAACGGTGGATTTGGCGGTAGAAATTCGCCTACAACTTTAAACGCAGCATTTCATATTGCCCAATTTTGGGATGGTAGAGAGCCCGATGTAGAAGCACAAGCAGGCGGTCCGGTATTAAATCCGGCAGAAATGGAAATGCCAAGTGAAAAAGCCGTAGTTGACAGACTGTCAAAAATTAAAGAATACATTGAAATGTTTCAAAAAGCATTTCCCGACAGCAAAACACCTATTACTTATGATAATATGAAAAAAGCCATTGGTGCTTTTGAAAGAAAATTGGTTACACCAACCAAATTTGATAAATATATTGCAGGAGACAGCAAAGCATTAAATGATGAAGAAAAACAAGGTTTGCAAACCTATATCGACGCCGGTTGTACAGCTTGTCACTCAGGCGCTTTGTTAGGCGGAAATATGTACCAAAAATTTGGTTTGTTTGGCGACTATTGGAAAGAAACAGGAAGTAAAAAAGTTGATAACGGCAAATTTGATGTCACTAAAAATGAAGCTGATAAATATGTATTTAAAGTGCCTTCACTTAGAAATGTCGAAAAAACTTATCCCTATTTTCACGATGGAAGCGTTGCCGATTTAAAAGACGCCGTAAAAATGATGGCAAAATTAGAATCAAACAAAGAACTTAACGAAGAGCAAGTAAATCAGATCGTTACTTTCTTAAAAACACTAACCGGAGAAGTTGATCAAAGCTTGAAACAATAAAGTTAGCTTTATTAGAATAATATAAATCCCAAAGAGATACTCTTTGGGATTTTTTTTGTCCGAAAAATATATTTTTAACATTTTTGTAACAAAACATTAACATTTTCGTTAATATTAAAACATCAGAAGATATTGGTGTTTTTGTCAAGAAAATTGTACATTGCAAAGGCATAATAATATGCAAAAAATGAATTTGAAAGTATTGATGAAAAACGTATTACTTTATTTAATGTTGTTTGCTGTTGCTTGTGTTTCGGCACAAAACAAATACGATTTTGCCGTATATTTTGACACGGGTGCTTGGGAAGACGGCACAAAAGCTTTTGAACAATTTCTCGATTGGAAAGGTTTATCGCATAAAAGGGTAAATGCTCAATATGTAAACACACATAATTTGCAAACCCATTTCAAAGGCATTTATTTTCCGGGCGGTGATGCTGATTATTACAATGCTGACATCAATTACGATGGCGTAAGACACATAAAACAATTGGTTGCTAACGGATATTATATCGGAATGTGTGCCGGAGCCGATTATGCCTGTGACAAACTTATTTGGGAAGGTGTTACTTACGACTATCCGCTCGATTTTTTTCAAGGAACAGCTGTCGGACCAATAGATATCATTGCACCTTGGCCGCAATATACAATGACAACAATTGCTATGGATATGAACGATGAAATCAATAAATACGGTAGGGCAACCGAAGATATGTTATACTGGGGAGGTTCAACATTTAGCACAAGCGCAGCTAATAGTTTTGATGTGGTTGCACGTTATGCCAATGCCGGAAATCAGTCGGCAATCATTAAATTTGATTACGAAAACGGACGTGTATTATTAATAGGACCTCACCCCGAAATAGAAGAAGATGATTACCGCGATCATACAAGTATTGTAGAAGAATTAGATGATAACGGCAGCGATTGGAATTTTTTATGGACAGCAACAGATTGGTTGCTAAAAAGACCTGTTTCGGTGCCAAATGATGGTAAAACAATAAAACTGTATCCAAATCCGGCAACTGATATAGTGTATATTAATATGGATAAGAAAATTGAAGAAATAACGGTGATAAATCAGCAAGGACAAATAGTATTACGACAAAAAACTAATCAAAAATATATTGATATTTCAAAATTGGTAAAAGGTATTTATTTGATCAAATTGAAAACATTTGATGAGTTTACTATAAAGAAACTGGTCGTTCAATAGAAAAGTAAACACTTTCACCAAAAAAACATAAACTAATCATAAAAAAATAACTAAATTTACAAACCTTATTAAAACAAACAAATTATGAACGAATTTTTTGAAGGATTATCCAAAATAGAACAAGTATATTGGGCAGCCGCTGTAATTGGGTCATTTGTGCTTGCCATTGTGTTTTTATTAACCTTTATGGGTGGCGGTGCCGATGCCGATGTTGACGCAGACACCGAATTTGAAATGCACGACGGCGATGTCGGATTTCAGTTTTTTACATTTAAAAATATTGTTGCATTTATAACTATTTTTGGTTGGAGCGGATTAAGCTGTATCAAAGGCGGTTTGTCAACCGGAACGACATTGTTTATTTCTACCATTGCCGGATTGCTAATGATGATTATAACCGGATATCTATTCTTTTTTATTCATAAATTGGCAGAAAACGGGGCTATGCAGATAGAAAATGCCCTTGGACAAATAGGCGAAGTTTATTTGCCGATAGCCGAAAATCGTAGTGGTATAGGAAAAGTACATATCAAAATACAAGGAGCTTTGCGAGAGTTAGATGCATTAAGCGATGAAAATGAAAAATTACCTACCGGAACAATTGTCAAAGTGATTGATATTATTGGTAGCGAAACACTTTTAGTAGAAAAATTATCTTAAACAAAATCATATATTAATTAAAAACCATTTATTTTATGAACACATTATTTATTATGGCAGGTGGATTAGAATACGGAATTTATACCATTCTGGCATTCTTCTTTATCATCTTTATTTTTGTTTATTCGTTGCTAAAACGATACAAACGTTGTCCTTCGGACAAGATATTGGTTGTTTACGGAAAAACAGGAGGCAACAAAACAGCTAAAACCATTCACGGTGGTGCTGCATTTATTTGGCCTATAATTCAAGATTATCAATTTTTGAGTTTGACGCCAATGTCTATCGAAGTTAACTTAACCAATGCTTTGAGTAAGCAAAATATCAGGGTAAATGTTCCTTCACGTTTTACCATCGGTATTTCTACCGAACCAACCGTAATGCAAAATGCAGCAGAACGTTTGTTGGGTTTAGATATGGAAAGTATTAGAGATTTGGCACAAGAAATTATTTTTGGTCAATTGCGTTTGGTAGTTGCATCAATGGATATTGAAGAAATTAATTCGGATAGAGATAAATTTTTATCGCATATAACACATAGTGTTGAAGCTGAATTAAAGAAAGTGGGTCTAAAACTGATAAACGTAAACATTACTGACATTCACGATGAATCAGGATATATAGAAGCATTAGGTAAAGAAGCGGCAGCAAAAGCAATAAATGATGCAAAAATTTCGGTTGCCGAAAAAGATAGAGATGGTTCTATTGGACAAGCCAATGCGGTGCAAGAACAACGTATTCAAGTAGCCAATGCAGTCGCTAAAGCAAAAATCGGAGAGGCAGAAGCTGACCAAACAGAACGCGTGCAAGTGGCAAATGCTAATGCTATGGCAAAAATCGGTGAGGCAGAGGCGCAACAACAAGAACGTATCAAGATTGCTGTTGCCAATGCCAAAGCTATTGAAGGAGAAAATATTTCGAAAATTGAAATCGCAGAATCTGATGCATTGAGACGTGAACGTCAGGCAGAAGCCAACAAACGTGCTACATCCTCAGAAAAAGTACAAGCCGCAAAAGCACTTGAAGAAGCTTATGCTGCTGAAAAATTGGCCGAAGAAGCCAGAGCAAAACGCAAAGAAGCCGAGCAATTGGCTGATATTGTAGTGCCTGCGCAAATTGACAAGCAAAAAGTAGAAATAGATGCCGAAGCCGAAGCAGAACAAATTAGACGTATTGCCAAAGGGCAAGCAGATGCCATTTTCTTAAAAAAAGAAGCCGAAGCAAAAGGTTTATACGAAATTCTAACCAAACAAGCAGAAGGTTTGAAACGTATTGTAGAAGCCTCAGGAGACGATCCAAAAGATGCCGTCAGATTATTATTGGCAGACAAATTGCCGGAATTAATAAAAATACAAGCCGAAGCCATTAGTAATATCAAAATTGATAAGATTACAGTTTGGGAAAATGGTGGCGGAAAAGATGGTAAAACAGCTACATCTAACTTTATCTCGGGTATGTACAAATCTGTACCACCGTTACAAGAAATGTTTGATATGGCAGGAATGCAATTGCCAAACTATTTGAAAGGTGAAGAAAAGAAAGAAGAAGAAGCTCCCAAGGTAAAAGAAGAAAAATCAACGGAAGAATAATTAACGATTCTAATTATCATAAAACGGTCAAGAAAACAACTTTGTTTTTTTGACCGTTTTTATTTGCGAGTTCTCAAATATCCAATGCGCCACAATACTGTATTGTTTTGGTTCTTAATAGCTATTAACCAATATAAGCAAAACGATATACTATTTTTGCGTTTAAAAAAAGATTGGAATAATAAGTAATAATTTACAGCGTTTATAGCTACATAATTGGAGCAAATGAAATACATTATACATTTAATCATAAGTATATTATTAACTCTTTTGACACAGATTGGCGGATTGCTTTACTTGTCTGCTGTTTGGTTTAACAGAAATAAATCAGAAAACAAAATCAAACAAACAGCACTTTGGTTTGCAGTTTTATACTTGACAGCAACATTTGTTATTGTGCCTGTTGCAGCGCCGCTGTTTGGCAGAGAAAAAGTGCAAGAAAATGACAAAATAAGCGCTCATACATTTATTACAAAACTATTTAACCGCAATTATGTGCGCCCGGAATTAAATTTAGTTTTACAACAGACCGCTACTGATTTTACTAAGATGTATCCTAATCTGAAATTGATATATTTAGACGCAAATTTTCCTTTTTTCAATGGTTTTCCGCTCTTGCCACATCTTAGTCATAACGATGGCAAAAAGATTGATTTGGCTTTTGTTTACAAAGATAGAACCGGAAAATTGACCAATCAAAAACCAAGTATAAGCGGTTATGGCAAATATGTACAGCCCTTGAAAACGGAGTTAAATCAGACTAAATTTTGTAAACAAAAAGGCTATTGGCAATACGATTATTCTAAATATTTTACTTTTGGCAGCATTCACCCCGATTTGCAATTAGCCAAAAAACCTACTCAAAAATTAATTGAAATAATCAGCAAACAAAAAGGCATTAAAAAAATATTTATAGAACCCAATTTAAAAAATCGCTTGCATTTGCATTCGTCAAAAATACGCTTTCACGGTTGCAGGGCTGTCCGTCATGATGATCATATTCATATACAGTTGTAGATTAATAATTTAGAATAATGAATGCTTAATTAACCCTTTTTATCTTAACATAATGTTAAATATGTTAAAGTTGAATTAAAATCACCCCCTCCCCTCATTTTTTATACATAGTTTTATGGAACATTTAATAAATAAAGCTCGTAGTTTTTATTAAACCGGATTCTATAAAGCATAAACTATGATAAATGAATTAAACAAAATAAAAGAGATTTACAATAACGGAGATAATATTATTCAGTATTTAAAATCAAAGTCAAAAACTAAAAAAAATGCTCTTGAAGACATACTTATAAGTTATGATTTTCAATCCGGAACCTATATTGAACACTATTATAAAAATATAGATTTTATCAATGATTATAGTAGTGCAATAGCTGATGAAATTAATCAATTGGGCAAATACGATTCAATAATTGAAGTAGGAATCGGAGAAGGGACAACCTTTGCTACTTTAATGCAATATTTAAAAACTACACCAAAACAAAAATTAGGATTCGATATTTCATTGTCTCGTTTATTATACGCAAAAAAATTCTTAGAAGAACAAAAAATTCAAAAAGTTAATTTATTTACAGCTGATTTATTTAACATTCCCTTGCTTGACAATTCGGTAGATATTGTATATACTTCACATTCAATTGAACCAAATGGAGGGCGTGAAAAAGAAGCTTTAGAGGAATTGTTTCGTATCACACGAAAGTATTTAATTCTTCTTGAACCTGCATTTGAGTTTGCATCAAAAGAGGCAAAAAATCGTATGAAAAGTCATGGTTATGTAAAAAATTTACATCTTATAGCAAAAGACTTAGGTTATGATGTCATAAAGCACGAATTATTTAAAAATACTGCTAACAAGCTGAATCCTACCGGATTAATAATTATTAAAAAACAATCTGAATCAAAAAATCACAACGAACCGGTTTGTCCGGTAATCAAAAGTAAGTTGATAAAAAAATCTTGTAGTTTGTTCTCGGAAGAAAGTTTATTGGCATATCCGCTAATCAATAATATTCCTTGTTTGTTAAAAGAAAATGCAATAGTAGCTACTCATTTATCAAAATTTTAAGCAATAGGCTTTATATAATTTAGATAGTTTCGTTACCAAAATTCTTATCCATTTTAATACAAATAGGAGATGTTTGTTTGTCGCAGGGTTATACAGTTGTAAAAATATGTATATTTGCATTGCTAAAAGGCACAATCCTTGCGAACAACAACAAAAAAACAACAATGAATTTATCTAAGTATCTATTCTTACTATTTTTGAATATATTATTTTCTGCCAATGCGCAATATGTCAATAAACAAAAAAACATTGTCGATATAATAGCCTACGAATTTACCATCGAAATAAATGACGAGCACAACGAAATATCGGCAGAAGCATTGATTCAACTAAAAGTATTACAAAAAACTGATTCTGTTTACTTGGATTTTGATAAGCTTGTTCATTCCGGAAAGGGAATGAAAATACAAAGTATTTCTCTCAATCAAAAGCAAAGTCCCAATTACAAACATATAGATGATAAAATTGTTTTTTACGACACTGAAAACTGGCATAACAAATCAAACATCTACTTGATTATCAGATATAAAGGTGTGCCAAAAGACGGTTTATATATCAGCCGGAATAAATACGGAAAACGTACTTTTTTTGGCGACAATTGGCCAAATCGGGCGCATTATTGGTTGCCTGTAATCGATCATCCCTCAGATAAAGCAAAGGTAGCTTTTAGCATTATTGCCCCCAAACATTATCAAATAATTGCTACGGGTACAAAGCTTGGGCAAAATGATTATCAGGATAAAATTGCGTGGCATTACCAAAGTTTGATTCCCATAAGTACAAAGGTAATGGTTTTTGCAGCCGCCGATTTTAAGGTGAAAAATTACCCCAAAGTATTGCTCTCCGAACAAAAATTGCCTATTAGCAGTTGGATTTATAAATCGTCGCCGGACGAAGGCTTTGACGATTACCGTTGTGCCATACGCGTTGTCAGTTTTTATGATAGTTTGGTCGGGCCGTACAGCTACGAAAAGTTAGCCAATGTACAGTCCAAAACACGTTTTGGCGGTATGGAAAACGCCGGCAATATTTTTTATGCCGAAAGCACGGTTGATGGCAGCAAAAGTGTAGAAAATTTAGTAGCGCACGAAGTGGCACATCAATGGTTTGGCAACTCGGTAAGCGAACAAAATTGGTCGGATATTTGGCTTAGCGAAGGCTTTGCAACTTACCTAACCGATATGTATTTAGAACACAAATACGGCAAAGAAAAACTCAAAGAACGTATGGCAATGGAACGCAATAAAGTTATTCGTTTTAACAGATACAATGCCAAACCCATTGTCTATAACGAACAAAGCCGATTGATGAATTTGCTCAACCCTAATTCCTACGAAAAAGGCGCTTGGGTGTTGCATATGTTGCGTCAAAAAATGGGTGACGAAAACTTTGTTAAATCCCTGCGTGTTTTTTATCAAAAATACAGAAACAAAAACGCAAGCACTTCCGATTTTATTGATATAGTCGAAAATATTTCAAAACAAGATTTGCGAGGTTTTTTTAAACAATGGTTATATGTTGCAGGGCTGCCAAAACTAAAAATGTCTTATGCAATTGAAGGCAATACAATTACATTTGATGTGTTGCAACAGAATGCAAATCTTTATCAATTATCAATGCCTGTTAAAGTTATTTTTGGAAATAATGCACAACTATTTAATTTAGAAATAAACCAAAAACAACAACAATTTAAGTTTAAACTTTTGGCGCCTGTTTCAGAAAAAGAAGCGCGAGTTCTTTTTGACCCAAATGTGCAAGTTTTGTTTGAATTGGCAGATTAATTCCTTAGTTTTTTCAAGCTAAATCCTTCAATATTTCTAATTCGTTGGTTTATTAACGGCGATTTGATATCTTTAAAAAACACTTCATAAGTATCTTCAAAAAAAGTAAACGATGTGCCGTCTTTTCTGATACGTTTTGTATCTTTTTTGTATAAAATTCCGATTTTGCCATCGACAACATCTTTCTTTTTCAGATAACCGATGATGGAAGCAATGGTTTCTTGACGTTTGTTTTCGTGCAAACTAATACAATAATAGTAGTCGGTGATGCTGTCTTCGCGTTTGATATTCCGCGCGGGAATATTGAGCACATAATTTTCGTAAAAAACACTCGATTTACGATGCATTGTTTTCACGTCAATATTCATTAAAATACCGTTTGCGGTAATTTCGAAATCCTTACCATAGTCTTGTCCTTCGATATGCCCAAATGAACGCACCGGACGAGGCAATCCGTATAAATCGGCAAATACAACTTCGCCCAAAGTGCCTGTTAATCGTAGCGCTTCGGTTTTATCTTTTTTTTGTGCGTCCCAAATATTTGCCACCGGATGATGCTTTAAAGAATGAATAACCAAATCTTTTGTGTATTTTTTTTGCGCGTCACTGACCGGAATATCAAAATAAAATTGATTTTGCATATCTTAAAAACGTATTGAATAATAATGAGTTAAAGATAACACTTTTTTTATAACTTTTGTTGACAAAAAAAAGCTGTCACTTTGTAGCGACAGCTTTGTTTAGATTTAATATTTTTTACCAAATTTTCACGCGGTCTTCGGGTTTCATATACATACGGTCTCCTTCTTTAATATCGAAAGCTTTGTAAAACGCATCGACATTTTTGAGGGGTTGTGTAGCACGTATTTGTCCGGGACTGTGCGGGTCGGTTTTTATTTGTTTTTTAAGTGCTTCGTCTCTTGATTTGGTACGCCAAATAGTTGCCCAAGAAAGATAAAAGCGTTGTTCGGGAGTAAAACCTTGAATTTTGTCCGGTTTTTTGTGGTCTTTATAATACAATTGCAATGCCGTATAAGCAGCATTAACACCGCCTAAATCGCCAATATTTTCGCCTGAGGTAAATTCGCCGTTTACAAAAATATTTGGCAGAGGTTCTAATTTGCTATACTGATCGGCAAGTTTTTTGACCAAAACATTAAATTGCTCAAAATCTTGATTTGTCCACCATTGTTCAAAATTTCCTTCGGCATTAAATTTAGCTCCTTGATCGTCAAATCCGTGCGAAATTTCGTGTCCGATTACGGCGCCCATTCCTCCGTAATTGACAGCTTCATCGGCTTTGTAATCATAAAAAGGTGCTTGTAAAATAGCAGCAGGAAAAACAATTTCATTATAAGAGGGATTGTAGTAGGCATTGACTATTTGCGGTGCCATTCCCCATTCGGTTTTATCGACAGGTTTGTTTAGTTTGGCAATATTTTCTTCAAAATGCCATTTAGAAACACGCAGGCTGTTATCAAAATACGAACCGCCGTCTTTGATTGCTAAAATTTGCAGTTTGCTATAATCTTTCCATTTGTCAGGATAGCCTATTTTAATTTGTAAGGCATTTACTTTTTCAATGGCTTTTTTCTTGGTTTCATCGCTCATCCAAGTTAAATTATTGATGCGTTGTCTGTAAGCTTTTTGCAAGTAGTTAATCATCTCCTTAGCTTTGGTTTTGGCTTCGGGAGGGAACATTTTGTCAACATACAGTTTGCCTACGGCTTCGCCGATTGACCAATTAACCGTTGCCAAGGCACGTTCTTCCAAGGGACGACGTTCCTTTAAACCATCGAGTGTTTTGCCGTAAAACTCCCAATTGGCATCAGATATTTCCGGACTTAATTTGTCGGCTGTACTTCGTAACAAGTGCCAAGTTAAAAAATCTTTGATAATATCAATTTTCTCGTTTTTGTACAACGTATTGAAGGTTTTTAAATAATTGGGTTGCGTAACAATTACTTTTTCGACATTAAGATGAAAAGCCTTCAAATAATTTTTAAGGTCAAAATCGGGCATAAGATTTGCTAATTGCTCAACCGTCATCGGATTGTAAGTATTTTCGGGTTTACGCCTTTCTTCTTTGGTCAATTTTGCTTGTGCCAACTTGGTTTCGAGTGCTAAAATATTATTTTTTGCTTGGGTTATTTCGGCATCTGTTTTTCCGATAAATTTCAGCATTTTACCGATATGTTCTTGGTATTGCGCTCTGATTTTTTTAGCATCATCAGTATCAGAAACATAGTAATCGCGCTCGGGCAGCCCTAGTCCGGAAGGGGATAAGTACAATACATTTTTTGTGCTGTTTTTCATATCGGCGCCAACGCCAATTCCCATAAAAACAGAACTTAATACCGGTTCTGTTTCAATCATATATTGTGCTACATCTTGTTTGTTTTGTATAGCGTTGATTTTGTCTAAAAAAGGTTTTATCGGCTTAATTCCTTCTTTTGTTCTTTGTTGTATATCCATTATAGAAGCAAAATAATCGAGTGCCTTACGTTGGTCGCTTCCGGCTTTGTAAGCGGTATTTTTTTGCGCTTCTTTCAAAATTTTCAGGGTGTTTTTGTCAGTATTTTTGCGCAATTCGTCAAAACTGCCCCAACGTGAACGGTCTGCCGGAATTTTGGTGTTTTTCATCCATTCTCCATTTACAAAATTGTAAAAATCGTCTTGTGGTCTGATGCTTTTATCCATAAATTCTAAATTTAATCCTATGGGTTGTTGTTTCTTGTTTGAATGATTTTGTTGACAACTTGTAAATAAAATCAATATAAGCAATAAGATTGATAAGTTTTTCATTGGTTTGTTTTTTATCTTCTATACAAATGTAAGCGAAAATAAGGGTTTTAATGTAAAGCTTTTGTTAAGAATGATGCGAAAAATTATTAAATTTCAAATCATTGGCAATTATTCTGTTTTTAAAGCCGTCAAAAGTCATCAAAAAACTTAATTATTTTTTTATTTTTGTTGCACACAAACACAAAGATATGTCGCTAAAATTTAATATTCAAAACGAAATAAATACTTTACAATCTGTTGTTTTAGGTAGGGCTGACAGTAACGGACCTGCACCGACACCGGAACAATGTTACGACCCTAAATCTAGAGAACACGCACTGGCGGGTACCTATCCGAAAGAAGCTGATATGATTAAAGAAATGGCTGCTTTTGAAGCTGTTTTAAAAAAGCATAATGTGCGAGTTTATCGCCCCGATTTGCTTGAAAATGTCAATCAGATTTTTACAAGAGATATTGGTTTCGTAATCGAAGATAAATTTATTAAAGCCAATATTTTGCCGGACAGAGAAGCTGAGTTTCAGGCAATTAACTCAATTTTAGACAATTTTGATTGTCGTAATGTGGTGCAACCGCCCGAAGAAGTACACGTAGAAGGAGGCGATGTAATGCCTTGGAACGAATATATTTTTGTAGGCACCTATCGCTATCCCGATTACCCCGATTATATCACGGCACGCACCAATGCGGCAGCTGTCGATTTCTTGCAACAGACTTTTCCGAATAAAAAAGTAATCGCTTTTGACCTAAAAAAATCGAATACCGAAGCCAAAGAAAATGCCCTGCACTTAGACTGTGTTTTTCAACCTGTGGGCAAGGGAAAGGCAATTATTCACAGAGAGGGGTTTTTAGTCGAAGAGCAATATCAATTTTTGGTCGATTTGTTCGGCAAAGAAAATATGTTTCACATCAACAAAGACGAAATGTATAATATGTTTTCCAATGTATTTTCTATTTCGCCGGAAGTTGTCGTTTCCGAGCAAGGCGCTACGCGTTTAAACAAGTGGCTTCGTGAGCAGGGACTGACCGTTGAAGAAGTGCCTTATGCCGAAATATCGAAGCAAGAAGGCTTGTTACGCTGTTCTACTTTGCCTTTGCAACGTGAAAAATAGTGTCAATTAGAAGCTTTTTTCTGCCAAATAGACTTTAATTTAAAAAATTTTGCACTTGATTTAGTTGCAATTATTCATTTTCTATTTTTTATAATCCTTTAAAAGTAGTAACTTTACCAAAAAAATTACACAATGAAATTGTTACATTATATATGGGTGATTATCTTGTTTTCCGGACTCGTTTCCTGTCAAGAAACCAAAGAGGTAAAAAAGCCCGATGTTTACGCCATAGTACCGCAACAAACCACTTATATTTTTCGCATTAACAAAGATAGCATTCTGACTGATAACAAAGTTGTTATGCTCAATAATTTTGTGTCAAAATCAACACAAAAATACCTGAATAATCTGCATTATAAAACTCCGTTTATCATCAATGTATTAGAAAATAACACTAAGATAAAAGGTTTTGTTGCCGTAGGCAAAACTGCCGATGTCGATAGCATTTTTAATGGAAAAAAATACGAATACGAAAACTTTCCGATTTTTGAAGAAATCATAAACAAGCAACATTTTTACGCGACACAAATCGATGGGCAGACCTTAGTGTCTAATCAGAAATTGTTTATTGAAAATTGTATCCGTCAAAAAAGTGAGCTAAATGAAACAATGCAAAGTGAAATTTTTAAATTGGGCATAAACACTTTGGACAACAACGCCGATGTAAATATGATTGTACATTTGCCCAAATTACATAAAGATATTTTTTATGATAATGCCTTAAAAATTACATCAAAACAATGGGCAGATTGGGAGTTTTTTGATCTGATTGATGATGACAAACAAGTATATTCGGGTATGAATTTGACAAAAGACAGTCTCAAAAAGTTTATGGCAAACTTTGCGGGAGTCGAATCTTTTAAACACAACAGCAAACAATTTGTGCCTTATACCGCTTCCGAAATTATTAGTTTTTCCTTTGCCGATTATGCCGACTTTTATGATAAATACACTTCGTTTTTTAATAATTCTGAGGCAAATCAAATCAAATTTGACGACAAATTGTTAGGTCTAACAGGCTTGAGTTTTTTTGTAGAAAATAGCAACAAAGCACTAATACTTTCAACAGAAAATACCGAAGATTTTGTAGGTGATAATCCGATAAAAGAAATGACTTTTGGCGACATAACAGTGTACAAATGTAATGACGATGAATTGATAAACAATCATTTTTCAAAGTTAATTCCCTCGTTGTCAGTAAATTATTTTTCGGTTATTGACAATTATATTATTTTAGCCGAAAGTAAATCGTACCTGCAAAAAGTACTCAACGATTATCAAAATCATTCTACTTTGACAAACAATTCCGCTTATCAAAAATTGGTATCCGAATTGCCCGAAAATTTTAATATGGAAATCATCAATTCCGGAATAAATGTATCAGGGCATCAATATCTCTCAGCGCGCACATACAATAGTGACGACGGCAATATTTTTGTCAATTTTGTGCTGCAATCAAAGGATAAAAACACACATAATAATTTGATTGAACAATTGCTTTCTTATCAATTTGACGACACGCCAATAAACGAACCGCAGTTGGTTTATAACCACAAAACCAAGCAAAACAACATTATTTATCAAAATGATAAAAACGAAATAGTTTTGGTCAATATGAAGGCTAAAGTATTGTGGAAAACCAAAGTAAAAGGTGAGGTTGTAGGCAAAATTCAACAAGTAGATTTGTTGCGTAATCGCAAATTGCAATATACTTTTGTGACGCCGCATTATTGGTACGTTATTGACCGTTTAGGGCGAATTGTAGAAGATTTTCCGGATCATTTTATGCAAAAAATAAGCAAAGGAATAAGTGTGTTTGACTATGACAGCAATCGCAAATATCGTTTCGGAATTACACAAGGAAACAAGTTTAGATTATACAATAACGAAGCTAAAAAAGTAGAGGGTTTTAAAGTTAAAACAGATGACGATATTCTTTTTGCACCACAACATTTTCGTATCGGAAGCAAGGATTTTATCGTAATGCAAGATGTAGAAGGAAAATTATACATACTTAATCGACGTGGCGAAACACGTATCAAAGTCGATAAAAGTTTTAAAATAACTAACAATAATTGGGGTGTTTATAACAAAAAATTTATCAATATAGACGATGATAATAATATTATTTCAATTGATTTAAAAGGCAAAATAAAAAGCGCCAAGATGGACTTAGGTACTCATATTTTAAGCAAAATTAATGATGAAACGCTTAGCGCAGTATCCGGTAACAAGCTGTTAATCAACAAGAAAGTAATTTCATTAGATCTAGGTGAATATACCCGTCCAATGATTGTTAAAAATCGAAAAGAAATTTATGTCTTTTTGTCAAATCAAGACAATCAGAAAATATATGCGTTTGATAAACACGGAAAATCTTTGAAGAATTTTCCAATCATCGGAAAACAAATAATTGATATGAAAATTAATAAATCAGGAAAATATATTTTGGCTTACGACAATTCCAATAACTTGATTGTCTATAAGTTTTAATGATGTCGGTATAACAAAATGGTATGATTTGTCACATAGTAGGAATTAATCTTTTGTACATTTGCAGTCTAAAATAAATAATTAATGATACAATTTACACATTCATATTGGGCCTATTTCGTTTTATTCTTGATGATTTTTACGCTAATAAGATTTCTGATTTCGCTATTGCGCAAAAAACCATTTTCGTATAATCGCGATTTTCGATTGGCATTATTTACCTTAATTGTGTTTTATATTCAAGTTGTATTAGGAATATTTAACTATTTCGGCTCGCATTATTTTGAAGGACTCAAAAACGGAAAATTTGCTGAGTATATGAAAGTAGCTCACGACAGACAAGCCGTAATGGAACACCCTGTTATGATGCTAATTGTCTTAATGTTAATGCATTATGGATTTAATAGAATGAAAAAAAATACCAATTCTGCCAAGCAGCAAATGGCAATCATTATATTTTACGGCATCGGATTTTTGTTGGTGCTAATTCGTATCCCTTGGCAAACTTGGTTAAATTAATATTTTATGTTTTTATCGGTAATTATTTGCACTTACAATCGCGACCAACACATAGCGCGCGCCCTACAAAGTTTAGTGGCACAAGATTATGATAGAAGCGATTTTGAAATTATCGTTGTCGATAACAATTCGACCGATAAAACTCCGGAAATAATAGCCGATTTTAAAGCCAATCACCCCGATTATAATATTGTTTTGAGCAAAGAAACCCGACAAGGATTGTCTTACGCACGCAACAAAGGCATTGACTTGGCACGAGGTACTTATCTGTCATATATTGATGACGATGGTATTGCCAAACCCGATTATATTTCGCAAATAAAAAAATATACCGAGCAATATCCCGAATATTTTGCCTTAGGCGGAAAGGTATTGCCTACCTACGAAACCAAAGAAGAACCCGCTTGGATGAGTTCGTATATCGAACGTATTATTTCGGTTGTCGATTTGGGCGATGAGGTCAAAGAATTACCCAAAATTTATCCGGTAGGTTGCAATATGATTTTTAAGAAAGAAATTTTCGATCGCGTTGGCGGATTTAATACCGAGTTAAAACTACGTTCCGATGACAAATATATATTTCTGAAAATCAGACAAGAAGGCTACAAAGTCCTGTATCTGCCCAAAGTCGTCGTTTGGCACTATATAGATGCTTTTCGTACTACTGCCGAATATGTCAAAAAAGTTAGTTTGCTCAATGGCGAAGCCGAATATACCCGAATAAAATCGACCGGAAAGAATTACCGTTGGTCAATGATGGCACGCCTTTTCGATTATTTGTTTAAAGTAAGCGCCAGCCTGATTTTATGGTTGCTTTTTGCATTAAAAGGACAAAATATCAAAGGCAAAATGTTGTTTATCTCACTTTGGAAACAATTTACCGGGTTTGTAAGATCTCCTAAGTAAGGGGACGCTTGAAGTTGGAAGTCCGAAGACGGAAGACCGAAGTCCGAAAGAAGGGAAAAGGGACGAGGGAAAAGGTAAAAGTGCGGTTGAAGACCGAAGACGGAAGACCGAAGTCGGAAGTTCGAAGTAGGTCACTGTCCCGACAAGCCAACAGCCAACAGCCAACAGCCACTTCTCATTCATATAAAAAAATAACGTAAATTTGGTTTTTAAAAAAATTTATGCAATTACTACTCGTCATACAAGCATTTTTTGAACAATTCATTCAGAGCGCAGCGACGCTTATCAAAGTATTATTGTTGAGCAAATCGAACGAAAAGCCGCCGGGGCCAAAACATAACGAATTGGTTATTTTGGGAAATGGTCCATCGTTAAAAGATTTTTTGACTTATCATAGAAAATTCTTAAAAGATAAAGCGAGTTTGGCAGTCAATCATTTTGCCGATTCAGATGCCTTTGTCGAAATACAACCCGATTATTACTTGATCAATGTTCCCGAATTTTGGACAGATAATGTCGATGATGATGTGCGCCAAAGACGCGACAAATTAGTCAAAAATATCATCGAAAAAACACAATGGCAAATGACGCTTTTCTTAGGCGTAGGCGCCAAAAAATCGAAGCTTTGGCAAGAGATATCTAAGCAAAACAAGCAGATAAATATCTATTATCTCAATCCGACACCCGTTGCCGGATACGCTTGGTTTAGACACTTCTGCTACCGAAAACAGTGCGGTATGCCTCGTCCGCACAATGTGCTAATTCCCTCTTTATTGATGAGTATCAATATGCAATTCGGCAAAATATTCATCACCGGTGCAGACCATAATTGGATGAAAGAATTATTTGTAGCCGATGACAATACGGTTTATCTTACCCAAAAACATTTTTACGATTTGCAAACCGCTCGCCCCGATGTGATGAAAAAAACGGGAAAAGGCAAGCGTAAAATGCACGAAATATTGATTAAATTTGTACATAGCTTTGCCGGATATTTCGATATAAACAACTATGCCAAATCACAAAACGTCCGGATTATCAATATCACCCCCGACTCGTTTATAGATGCTTTTGAAAGAATGAAATTAGATTAATTTTGTATATTTGCTTATGCACAAAGTCGAAAACATACAAGAACATAAACATCTTTTTTGGGATACAAATATTGATAATATTGACCTTGAAAAGCATTCAAGATTTATTATTGAACGCGTGGTAATGCGTGGAAATATCTCCGATTGGAAATGGATGCGACAGATTTACAGTAAAGAAATAATTAGCCGAAAAATAGTTGAAATAAGATATTTAGACCAAAAAACATTATCATTTCTAAGTGTTATTTATAAAATTCCGAAAGAACAATTCAGATGCTATTCTTAGAAACTATACATAGAGACACATTCAATTTACTTCAAAAAATCTCACAAATTGAAGCATTTGATAATTTTGCATTAGCCGGTGGTACTGCATTAGCTTTGCAGTTGGGCCATCGTATTTCCATAGACTTAGATTTTTTTACACAAGAAGAATTTGATTCTGAAAATTTAAAATTATTGATTGAAAACCATTTTGAAGCTATAAATTTTGCAACAGACAAAAATAGTTTGTCAGCTTATATTAAACACGAGTCTGCTACTGTAAAAGTTGATTTTATTAGACATAACTATCCGGCATTTCACAAAATAATTAATAAGGATAATATTAGAATGTATGCCTTAGAAGAAATTGTTGCAATGAAACTTAATGCTATAAAAAATAGAGGGGCTAAAAAAGATTTTTACGATATTTATGAAATATTACAGCATTATTCCGTAGCAACAATAATCGAATGGTATCTTCAAAAATATCAAAACTTAAATTTATTAATGTTACTAAAAAGTTTGACATATTTTGTAGATGCAGATAATGAACCAAATCCAATTAGTTTAAGAAATATTTCTTGGGATGTTATAAAAAAACAGATTTCAATAAAAACAGAAAATTATATAGATGCACAAACTAAATAAATCGACATACAAATTACCCAATTTAGAACTTTTGGCAAAGCAATTGGTCGAAGGCACATTAGTGGGCTTGCACAAAAGTCCGTTTCACGGATATTCTGCCGAATTTTTAGAGCATAAAATTTATACACCCGGTGAAAGTACCAAATTTATCGATTGGAAATTATTTGGCAAAACAGACAAACTCTACACCAAAAAGTTTGAAGACGAAACCAATCTGCGCGCCCATTTTATCTTGGACAATTCTTCGTCAATGCATTATCCTGTTGTAAACAGTTTTGATGTGGACAAACTCAATAAAATTCAATTTTCGGTTTTGGCATCAGCCGGATTGATGGAAATACTCAAAAAACAACGAGACGCCATTGGTCTCAGTATCTATTCCGATGATTATGAGTTTTATGCCAACGAAAAAAACAATCCGAAGCACCATCGTTTGTTGTTGCATCAATTAGAAAATGCTCTGAACGATAAAAGCCGTCAAAAAACGACTAAAACCTATCAATATTTGCACGAAATTGCCGAAAATATCCACCGTCGCAGTTTGGTTGTATTGTTTACCGATTTGTGGGAAGTGCGTGAAAATAAAACTGAATTGTTTGAAGCGCTTCGTCATTTAAAATACAATAAACATCAAGTATTGTTATTTCATATCTACGATTATAAAACCGAATTTGCCTTCGATTTTGCCAACAAAGCCACCAAGTTTGTCGATATAGAACACGGAACACAACTCAATATTTACCCTGAACAAATCAAAGAAAACTACGAAAAAGCAGTCGCCGATTATTTCCAAAAAATAAAAGAAACCTGCTACCAATACAAAATTGATTATATACCTGCCGACATTCAACGCGGATTTAAACAGATTCTTGTACCTTTTTTATTGGCTCGATAGGATTTGTAAAATTTATTTTATCACACGAATATCATCCGTCAACAACCAAGCTTTTTTGCCATTGGCAAGTTTAACTAAGTACCAATCTCCTTCCTTTTCTAACACTTTTACTTTACTGCCTTCGTGCAACGTGACAATTTTTTCGGAACTAAGATTTGGTTCTGTCATCAAGTTGGTTTTCGGATTAAAAACAATGGCATATTTTTCGTGTTGCAGTTGTCTTGCATAATTGGCATTATACCACGAAAACAGTAGTAGGAACAAGCTGACAAACATTCCGGCAAATGCCATTCGCTTGGTTGATATGTTTTTTGAAAAAAGAAATAATCCAAAAACAAATACCCCTGCAAATGCCCAGAAAATGCTAAGATATGCCCAAGTATTGTAGGCAAAAAATCGAGTTATTTTCTTTTTTTGTCGCAATAGAAAATTTTCGGGAACACGGTCAATTTTATCCATTTTAAGCTGATTTGCCAATTGTAAATTATAGGCAGTATCCTCATCATCCGGATTGATTAACAGGGCTTTTTCATAATAATAAATCGATGGGGCAATACGATTGAGTTTATAATAAGAGTTTGCCAAATTATAATACAATTCTGCCGATTGCCGATCTGCTTCCAAAGCCTTTTCGTACTTTGTAACGGCTGTTTGATAGTCACCGTTTTTGTAGGCTTTATTGCCTTGACTAAACAACACTTCGGGACTTTGTGCCAAGCTAATTGAGCTTACAAACCATATAATCAGTATCAAAATATTTTTCATAACTTATTTTTTTTCAAATAATTGGTTCATTGCTTTTTCTGCTTCGATATAATCTTCTTCCATTTTGGTAGTGGTAGCAGGAGCGTAACGCGCCATATCGCACTTGTTCAGAATGGCAAAAAGTGCCTCTATTTTGTCTTCGGAAATACTTTTGTCTTGCAAAATTCGCTTGATGTTTTCTCTGCTTATTTCAGAAGTGTCAATTTTTAAATTAGCCTTTAAAAAGTTATGAAACGCTTTTTCTAAATTGGCATAAAATGCTTTTTTATCGCCAATGGAATTTTTAGCGTCTTTTAAAAATTTCTGTGCCAAAGATTTCGATTTTTTTAGTTTTTCAAAATCTGCATCATAAACTTTATTCGATTGATATTTATGATAAGCAAACAGTAAAAATGCCAATATAAACGGAATGCTCAGCAATATTTCAAAAGTCTTGCTGCCAAAAAAATCTTCGGTCTTTTTAGGTACAAACTCGGCTTTGTTTTTGATAAACCTAAAATCGTTTGCACTACTGTTATTATTGGTTGTTTTACTGATTGTTTGCCTTGTTGTCTGCGTATTTCCGTCGCCGGTTACAAACAGTACAATATCATTGGTTGTACGGATTTCGTAATTGTTTGTCTGGGGGTCGAAATAGACAAATCGCAAGCCGGGAATAATAAATTTTCCGGAGGTATTGGGTACAATTACATAACTTTCTTTGACCAATCCGCTGTTGCCCGAGTAAGTAGTTTGCAATTGCTCTTTGTGCTTGGGGTCAAACAATTCTAAACCTTCGGGGGTTTTAAGTTTGGGCAAATCGAATAGTTTAAAGTTTCCTTTTCCTCTTGCTATTACACTAATATTGACGGGGTCACCAACTTTGACTTGCGAGTTATCAATATTCACCTTGAAGCTGAAATTGCCTACGGCACCCGAGAAATCATCCGGTTTTTGTTTTTGCGGCAATTCTTTTACATTGAGTACTTTTTTAGAAGCCGTTACTCTGATTTTTTCCATCTGATATTCTTGCACACGCATAAAACCATAGTTGCGAATAACAGGTTTTCTTATCAACACATTCAAGGATAAAGGATTGATAGTCAGCTTGCCGGCGTGTTGCGGAAAAAGTAATTTTTTGTAAAGCACATAATAGGTATAATCTTTTCCGTTTATAGTACCTTGATAAGGACCCGATACATTTTTATCGACGGTTTGTACCCAAAAACCATTCATTTTGGTTTCTTTGGCAATTTCGTAATTGGAAATATTTAATTTGTCCGAAAAATATAAACGGTATGAAATGCCTACGGCTTCGTTTACATAAGGCTTTGTTTTGGTAGGCTCAGCCACTAAAAATATATCTGAATTTTTGCCCGATGTAGTAACCTTGTCATTATTATTTGACGAACTTGCAACTTTCTTCTTGCCCTTAACTACTTCTATTTGAATGGCTTGGGTTTCATAAGTTTTGTCACCTGCTTCAAATTTGGCTTTTCCAATGGTTAAAGTACCCGTTTTTTGAGGTTGTAAGTAATATGTATAACCGTAAATGATGGTTGTTTTGCCGTTATTGTTATAATATTCTTCCGAAGTGGAAGGTCCCATCGCTTTAAACCCTTCAAATTTTGGCGGTGTAAAGTTGTTGATATCGGCAGAGATACCACGAATGGAAACATCAAAACGGACAACCATACGATCATCTGTTGTTAATGTTTTTTTAGACACACGCGCAGTAAATTTTACCTGTGCTTGTGTATTTAGCACAAATAATCCGATAAAAAATAAGAATAATATCCTTTTCATTGGTCAATTTTTCATTTAATAAAATTGCAAATTGTTTATACAAAAAACAAGCTTTCAAAATTAACACCTAAAACGGCTTTTGGTCAAGTATTTAACAAAAATTTATCATTCCCCGACATTTTTACAGTTTATATGGCACAAAAAGCAGCTAAAACTGACGAAAAGACATTGTTGGTTGTTAGCTGTTGGCTTTTGGCTTATCGGGACAGTGACCTACTTCGGTCTTCCAACTTCAAACGCACTTTGTCCTTTTCCCTCGTCCCTTTTCCCTTTGTCCCTTGTCCCTCAAAATTTTATATGCAAAGTCAATATTACATTAGACCCCATATCGGAAATATTCTTATCTCTAAGTACCGACAAATGATTTATATAATTGACATTCAGCGCATTGTGAACAGAAACATTTGTTGTCATCTTAACTTTTCCTATGTTTATATTAGCGCCTAAACTTGCATTAAGCAAAGTATAAGCAGGCATTTGTTTTTCGAAACTACTGACTTTGTCTGCTGCAAATGTGTGATTAATTCCGAAATTGAGATAATATTTTTTGATATATTTATGCGGATGTCTATTGGTCAATCTAATTTGATTTTTCCATTGGTTTGCCGGAATTAAAGGCAGATAATTTGCGTTTTGCAACATACCTGTTACGGTTTCAAAACTCGAACTGATATGCAACCAATCTAAAGGATGCGGATGCAAATGCAAGCCTGCTTCTCCTCCATATAAGTAGGCATTATTTTGTTGATAGGCGTACACCGGCAGGCTATTTAGCATTCTATTTTGTGGTTGCAAATAAATATAATTGTTAATACGATTGTAAAAAGAATTGACAAAAAACTCGAAATGTGTACTCTCATATTCCAAATTGGCATCAAACTGTATGTTTTGCTCATTTTGCAAACGCTCATTTCCAATTTCAACTCTATTGCCATGTGCACCATTTGAGGTTAATTCGGCTAAATTGGGTGCTCTAAATCCACTGGCAATATTTAATCGCAAATGTGTTTTTTTGTTAATATCCGTTTTCATTCCCAAAGCGCCCGTAAAACTGCCAAGGTTTTTCTCAACGGCTTTTCTAAAATACATTTCACCTTGTTTGCCTACTTGTTTTGTTGAAATATGTCTATAATCGTAACGCATACCTGCTTGCCAAACAGTTTGTTTTTTTTGATAATTAATCGTCGTAAAAAGACCTATATTTTGCACATTGGCATCGGGAAGTAAGTAATGCTTGCCAAAATTATTGTTGTTTTGCCACATCGCTTGCACCCCGATAATGCTTTCAAAATATTTTCTTTTGGGCAAATAATATTTTGTATCAAGATTTAAAGTGTTGAGTTGCATTCCGATTTTATCAACCCCTTCCCATTTTAGAATACGTTTATGCGCCGTAAATCCGATATTGGTTTTGATTTTAGAACGGTCTAATTTGAACTCATTTTTTAGACTGATATTATGATTTGTAACATCTTGATATTTGTCAAGCATTGTATAGTCTGCTTCCATGTTTTTAGTAGCCAAAGGCAATCCGTTTTGGGCATAATTGTAATTGTATCGCAGGTCGGTAGTGCGTTTATCGGTCTTGTTTCCCAAAGCTAATTTTACATCGGTCGAACGGTATCGTGAGTTAAAAACTCTCTTATCATCCGGCACTTGATAATCAGCATTTATATTGTAGGCTATTCGTGATAAAAATTGCCATTCTTTGCCCGATGTTTTTACACCTGCGGTAGCATGTGCGCCTTGCGTATTGCTAAAATATTGCATTTTTACATCGGCTTTTGTCTTGTTTTTAGAAGCAAATTTTTCGGGTACCAAATAAACCACGCCGCCCAAAGCGTCGGAGCCATACAATAATGAGGCGGGACCTTTAATTACCTCGACACCATTGATGCCCGAAGGCTCTAATCCCATACCGTGAGCTTCGCCAAATTGAAAATTTTCGAGTCGTACACCTTGATTGTAAATCAGCACTCTATTGCCTGTTAATCCGCGAATTACCGGCTTGCTGATCCCCGCTCCGGTACTCAATTTTGAAACGCCTGCCACTTGCGAAATGCCGTCCATTAAATTTTGCACGCCTGAGCGTTCCATTGCCGCTACGCTTTTATGACTCACTTTCATCACGTTGTCTTTTTGCAATTTGTTAAAAGCAGTCGAGATGATTACCTCATCCATTTCAAAAACATTTTCGTGCATTTGAATTTGAAGCACTTTTACGTTCTGATTAAATTTTACGATTTTAACAATATCTTTATATCCAACATAAGTGAAGCGAATTTCCACTTCGGATTTTGCAATATTTTTGATGGTAAAATTTCCATCAATATCGCTTACTGTTCCTTTGTTTATTTTAGGAATCAAAATGTTGACTCCTGCTAATTTTTCATTTGATTTAGCATCGGTTACGACACCTTTAATTGTATGTTGCGCTTGTGTATTTATTGTAGTAGCTATAATGAATAGCCATAATAATTTTTTCATTTTTTGTGTTTTAATTTAGTGCTAAAGCTGTTGATTTGTGGTGAATAAAATAATATCATTTTTATATTTGACAGTCGGTGATTAAAGCCTTCAATTTTTTTTGACGGTATAAATCACGTTACTGCCTACAATGCCCAATAAAATCATTGAATTGTATAAAAATGACCGAAAATTTTCAGCTTAAAGGCGGAGCACGCAACGAAAAATGACGAAGAATTTTTGTAGAAACGACTTGCGGTAAGTCTATGGCAATTGTATAATATTGCCGGGGCAAATCAAGATGAAAAATTTGCCCGTTAAACCAATACACATAATTTAATTGCTTATGCAAACTACCACAACTGTTATCAATTTTTTGAAATTGTGAGTGACTGCTGTGATAGAGCACACCATGATCATTGTCAAACAAGTGTTCGAGTTGCCAAATAGACGGCAATTGAATCAACGCCACAAAAAAGTAGGCAATAATAATATGTTTGGTTTTTGTTTGCAAGAAACTTAATTTTTCCGATGCAAAAATAAACATTTCTTGACTGAGTTTATGTTAGTTAAGTTACCAAGAGTGATATTTTATTTGAAATAGCTCACTTTATAAAAATTTATCAGATAAATGCCGAAAAGACAGCAAAAACAGACAAAAATGCAGTAAATATCAAAATAATTAGCCATTTTGACAGGTGTTTTCAATGGGTATGGTAGTTGAAGAACTATATGACGATAAACGACTAAAAATATAAAATATGAACTTAGATAAATTTACCATAAAATCGCAAGAAACCGTGCAAAAAGCGATGCAGATTGCCCAAGGATTGGGACATCCGCAAATAGAAAATGCACATATTATAAAAGCAATGCTTGAAGTAGATGAAAACGTAACACCGCATATCTTAAAAAAAGTTGGGGTTGATGTTGAACTGTTCAAGCAAAGATTAAACGCAATTATTGAAAAAATGCCCAAACAACAAGGAGGCAATATTCAGTTGTCGCGTATGGCTTCAAAAAGCTTAACGGATGCTTTAAATAAAGCCGAAAAAATGAAAGATGACTACGTCAGTATTGAGCATCTTTTATTAGCTGTTTTTGATAGCGGCGATGATATTTCGCGCTTACTTAAAGAAATGGGTGTCAACAAAAAAGCCTTAGAAACTGCCATTCAGGAAATCAGGAAAGGTAGTAGCGTAACCTCGCAAAGTCAGGAAGATACTTATCAGGCATTAGAAAAATATGCTATAAATTTGACCAAATTGGCTCGCGAAGGAAAAATGGATCCTGTTATTGGACGCGACCGTGAAATTCGTCGTATTTTACAAATCCTATCAAGACGCACCAAAAACAATCCGATATTGGTAGGCGAACCGGGTACCGGAAAAACAGCCATTGTCGAAGGACTAGCGCACCGAATAGCCAAAGGTGACGTGCCCGAAAATTTAAAGGATAAACAAATTTATTCCTTAGATATGGGTGCGCTTATGGCAGGTGCCAAATACAAAGGCGAGTTTGAAGAACGCTTAAAATCAGTTATCAACGAAGTAAAAAAAGCCGAAGGTGATATCATTTTATTTATTGACGAAATTCACACTTTGGTAGGCGCCGGCGGTGGTCAAGGTGCTATGGATGCCGCCAATATTTTAAAACCCGCCTTGGCACGTGGCGAACTCAGAACCATTGGTGCTACAACTTTGGATGAGTATCAAAAACATTTTGAAAAAGA
>CAZSBI010000100.1:0-9171 GCA_964604735.1 uncultured Flavobacteriaceae bacterium
CACCGCCATGAGCATAAATTCTGACTCCATTTAGGTTTTGCAAATCTTTATCTCTTAAATAAAAAGATACATCTTTTTCTTGTTTTTTTATTTTTGAGTCGGTAAACAATAGGTAGTTTTGCCCTTCAACAACCGTTGAGAAGAAGGAATGTAAGGCTAAACGCGGTTTAACCATTTGCAATTTATAAATCTTTTTTGACCATAATATATTGCCTGATTGTGATATTTTTATGGCAAACATATCACCAACATACTCGCGCAATGTCAATTCTCTTTTGTTCTTTTTCAACACATTGGGAATAAAAAAGTCTTCTGAATTAATGATTACATCGCCGTTTTCTAATAAAAATTTCTTGCGTATAATCATTTTATGATTTTTTGACCTTCTTTTTGAGCTTCTAAATTTTACTGAAACCAATTTTTTACTAAAATTATTATAGCTTTGACTGCTTACCGAAAAAATAACAGGGTTGATGTTGATTCGTGCAATGCCATCTATATCATTGAATGACAAGTACTTATTGCGGTAAAAACCCAGCACACTTAACTGCTTTTTGTCTAGCAACAATGTAAAATCTTCAATCGTTACTTTTGGACTTATTTTTAATTTTTTGCTACCGTTCTCTCCCACATTATATAGCATAAAATGGCTAATATTGCTTGACGAAGAATTTCTAATTCGGATATGTGGATTGTTTTTATACACTTTGGCTACAATATAGACTTGTCCGTTATTATCATCTACCACCAAATCATTAATGTAAAATGTTTTTGAATGGGTATTTTTGACAATTGTTTTAGTATATAGCTTTTCAAACTTATCATTAAAAGTATTGACAAAATATCGGGTTTTTTCTTCTTGAAAATCACGATAAACTATGGTAAAAAACTTGTTGTTTTCAGAAAATTTGATAAATATCTTCGGGTTATAAAAATTAACATCGCTGTAATATTTCATTTTTTCGTCAAATAACGAACCCGGATTAACATACAGATTGACATCATTTTTTGAATAAATATTATCTATTTTAAAGAACACTTTTTCATCCATTGACTTATCCGTAATATTTGCTTTGATGCGTTTAAACGTGATATGCTTTTTTCTATTATTCACATCCATTTCGACCATAAACAATTCGCCATTTTTGACAAATGCTCCCTTGATAGCACCTTTTACTATTCCTTTGTTTAAGCGAAAAGTCTTAGAAATTACCTGTTCCAAATTATTGTTATACAAAGTGGCATAAGACTCAAAAACCAATGGATTGGCCAAAAAACCGCTCCGTTTAGTTGCAATGGTAATAAAACCGCCATCTCCTGTTGGTAAAATATAGTCGTTTTGGACTCTTGCAGCAGCTTGTTTAAACACCTTGCTTTCTTGCATCTTAATACCTAATTGTTGCGCATTGCCATACCAAAACAGCAAGCCTGTAAAAAGTAGAAATACTTTTTTCATAAATGTAATTGTTTAATATATTAATTATTCTCTTTAATTATTTATCTTTTTGTCTTCAAAGAATGTTTCAATAGGCAAAAAATCTTGCGTTTCCTCTTTTACAAAAGTTATACCATAATCACCACGATTGAGTAAAACACGCATTGTGTTCTCAACTTGCTGATATAGAGGCTTAATGAGCCACTGAATTTCTTCGGGACCTTGTTTTACTTCTTGGTAAATTTCTTTACGTTTTTCTTCCATTTTTTGATTGAGTAGTTGTTGAAAACGTTCCGATTTTTTCCAGTAATTTGATATAATCCACGGACGTTTTTTATGTTCCATCATTTCGGCAATTTTCCAATCGTGATTAATGTCTGAAAAAGACAAAAATTTTGGGTTTAAATTGCTAATTAGTATTTCTTTGTTTTGGTGATTAATTTGCACTTTTAAGTCTTTTAAATTTACACCATATTTTGCAACCAATTGTATTTGCAAGGCACCTATAAAATGAAGGTCTTTGCCTTCATGCTCAAATTCTTCGTTCCAAGTTCTTGTAATATTGGTATCTATTTCCATCAAACCGACTTCTAAGATATTTTTTAAGCCTACAACATTAATTTTTCTATTTTTTAGTTCTTCTATCTCACGTTGTTGCTTAGTCAATGTCTGCTTGAGTTGTTTCAATTCATTTGGATTTTCTTGACTGTATTTGGTGTATAGATACATTAATACCGCTCCCACAATCAGGCTTACACCAAACTCATTGAGTCTGCTGAGCAAGGCTGTAAGTCCTACTAATAAAACAAGTAGGAATATGAGTTCTTTTTTATATTTCTTCCAAATGAATTTAAACATAGTTTAACTTTTAAATTTATTTTTCAGTTCTTCTAATTTTTGTTGTTCCAATTGCAGTTGAATGCGTTCATACACATTTTTAAATATTTTTTTGGTATAACGCGGAAAATCGGCACCCATAATCCAACTGTAATATCCTTTGTCTTTGAGCAAGACATCGGCTACTTTTTGTCCTTTATATTTACCAAAATTAATCACTTCCTCATTTTTTGAATTGTACACTACCCTACCCATAAAATCGGCGGCATTAAAGTATGATGCAAATTTACTAAGTGCCGGAATTTCTTTGGGCAAGTCGTCATAGCGTTGCATTTGCGCCTTAAACACTTCGTAAGTAGCGCGTGTATCTGCTTCTGCCGAATGCGCATTGGTCAAGTCGCCATTGCAATAAAACTTGTAGGCGGCAACCAAATTACGCGGTTCCATTTTGTGAAAAATATTTTGAATATCTATCAAGTGATTTGTTTTTAGATCGAAATCTATGCCTACACGCAATAATTCTTCTGCCAAAAGCGGCACATCAAAACGGTTTGAGTTAAAACCTGCCAAATCGGCATCGTGTACCAATTCGTAAACCTCTTGTGAAATATCTTTGAATGTTGGTGCATCTTTAACATCTTCGTCATAAATGCCATGTATTGCAGATGTTGCGGGCGGAATCGGCATTTCGGGGTTGACACGTTTGGCGAAAACAGTTTCTGTGCCATCAGGAAAGACTTTAATGATGGCTATTTCGACAATTCTATCTTTTGCCGTGTTGGTTCCCGTTGTTTCTAAGTCGAAAAAACAAATGGGGCGGGTCAATTTTAAGTTCATTATCAGTTATTTTGATTTTTGGGTGTAATCATTTTTTTTAGAAACAAATCTCCTTGTTTTAATTTTCCTTTTTTTCGCGGTATCCGTTTAGGTTGCCACTTATTTCGCAAATTTATAAATTTAAATCCTAATTTGTTAGGTTGATACTCCAATATTTCGTCTTGAAAGGCGTGTTGCAGTATGTCTTCTATCCAATAATCCAGTTTTACATTTTCGGGATTATACTTTACTTTTAGGTCAACATTAAACAATTTTGCCAGACGTTGGTACCAAAATGCTGTCCAGCCACTTTTATATTTTTTTAGCAATTCAAACACTGTATTTCCTGTTTGCCTGTACACTAATTTTGATAGAATTCGTCCTTCGGTCTGCGTTAGCTGTTTTAATTTAGGTTCAAACTCTTTTTCAATCCATTTTTGCACATTTTTTAAATATTTTTTTCTTCTTCTTTTATTCATTTTAGCTATTCGTTCGTCTATTTTGTCAAAAGTTTCTGCTGTTAATTTTGCAAAAGGGTACACCTTATAAACCTTTCTGCGTATCCAGCGATAGTATTTTAACTCTTTGTAATCTCTAAAACGAATTTTGGGTAAAAGATATACCGAATCTAAATCTAAAACAGGAATAGAGTCGTTTGTTTTATACATTATATAGTCTTTGTAATATTCTACGCTATCTACATGTACTCTTGTAGTATCTTGCGCTTGCAAGGAAACAGTCCAAGTTAGTAGGAGTAGGAAAAAAAAAGTTTGCAATATCTTCATATTAGTTTTCAAATTATTAGGTTTTGGTACAATTTTTTCATACAAAACAAATAATAATTGTGTTGTTTTACACACAAAAACAATTCATTCAAATTTAATAAATTATTTATATTAATTTGTATTATTTTTGAAATTTATTTATTTGTTCAATTTACATTAATCAATAATGATGCCTAAATCTTTATTTCTAATACTTTTCGGATTGATTTTTTTGCCTATTAATGCGCAAAAAACAAGCATTGCATTAGAAAAACCCTTGCATATTCCCATATTTTTATCGGGCACTTTCGGCGAATTAAGAAGTAATCATTTTCACTCCGGATTGGATATAAAAACCAATGGCAAAGAGGGTTATCGCATCTATTCTGTTAATGACGGTTATGTTTATCGTATAAAAATAAGCAAAGGAGGCTACGGAAAGGCTGTATATATTAAACATCCAAACGGTTTGATATCCGTTTACGGACATTTAAGAAATTTTAATGATCGAATTGGTGATTATATCAAACAAAAACAATACGAAAAACAGTCTTATGAAATAGAAATTTTTCCATATCAAATAGAGTTGCCTGTAAAAAAGGGAGAAATTATTGGTTATAGCGGCAACACCGGTGGTTCTATGGGCGCACATTTACATTTTGAGTTACGAAACTTAAAAGAACACCCTCTAAATCCGATGCGCTACGGAATAACCGTAGAAGATAAAATAAAACCTATTGTTCAAAACATTTATGCTTATGCTTTGGATAGCATTTCGCATGTTAATCAGGTGCAAAAACGCATCAAATTAAACATTAAAAAGGTTAATGACAGTTTATATGTTGCCGACACGGTGGTTGCTTACGGAAAAATCGGTATAGGATTGCAAGCCTTTGACAGACAAGATAAAAGTTGGAGCAAAAACGGCTTGTACAAAATAACAATGCGAATTAACGGATTGCCTGTTTACGAATCACTTATGGAAGAATTGTCCTTTGCACGCTCTCATTACATCAATACCTTAATCGATTACGAGTATTATGAAAAATACCGAAAACGCATTCAAAAGTTATGGGTTGAGCCTTATAATTTACTCGAAATATATACACAATTAGTCAATGATGGAAAATTAGATATCAGAGATAAAAAAAATTACTATATCAGCATCGTACTTAGCGACTTTAACGACAATCAAACTGAGGTGAAAATTCCTGTTTATGGATTAAAAACACAAATAATAGAAAAAAAACAGATCAAAAAAACACCATATTTGGTAAAAGCCGGACAAAACAATCGATTTGCTTTTCAGAACGAAGTAATCACATTCGGCAACAAAAGCGCCTATTATGATTTTTACTTGCAACACAAAAACTTGCACAATGGATTCGAATTGAGCAATACAGGCATTCCGCTACATAAATCAATGCAGATAAAAATGAGTATGAAAAATATTCCGGAAGCCATTCGCGCTTACGCTTTTATTGGCAGATTAAGCAAAAAAGGAAAGTTGTACGCGCACAACACTTCAAGAAAAAACGACACATTGATTGCCTATGCAAATAAATTTGGAAAATTTCAGATTGACTATGATAGCATTCCACCCAAAATCAAAGAAAAAAACTTTAAGAAAAAAGGAGAATTGACCAATTATCGCTACTTAAAATTACGAATTTGGGACGACAAAACCGGCATAAAATCATACAACGGATATATTGATGACGAATGGGTTTTATTCGAATACGACTACAAAACATCGACTATTACTTATCATTTTTCAGATAAAAAACTAAAAGGATACAAACACAAATTAAAACTGATTGTCAGCGACAGGCAGGGCAATACAGCTTACTATAACACAATATTTTACAAAAAAGACTAGAACTATGAAAAAAATAGCAATACTAATATTAATACTAGCCATAAATGCTTGCAATGTAATGAAAGCACCCGAATTTAAGGGCATTTCAAATATTGACATCAAAATAAATAAACAAGGTAAAACCGTTTTAGTAGCTTATGCCAAATATCACAATCCCAACCTTTTAGGCGGAAAATTCAAAATTAAAGATATCAAAGTTTATGTCAATGATAAATTTTTTGCCAATTTGAATTCAGAGAACTACAAAGTACCCGGCAAAAAAGATTTTGAAGTCCCTTTGGAAGTAAACTTTGACGCTTCATTTTTTAAGAAAAAAGGAAATATTCTTGATGCTATCTCAAATGCACTACAAAACAAACTGAAAGTGCAATACAAAGGCAAAATATACTATGTCAGTCACAAATTGAATATTCCGTACGCAATAGATTACACACAAGATGTAAAAATTATTGAATAAATGGCAAACGATTCATACTTAACAATAGAACAAAGCTGTGAACCAAGCATTTTTAAAGACCGAAAAAGCAAATTTTTGGGCTACGCCTATCCGTTTGAAAATATTGATGAGCTAAAAATTATTATCGAAAAACTCAAAAAAGAACATCATAGCGCCAGACATTGGTGCTATGCCTACCGCGTAGGCATTGAAAAAATTAATGAACGAGCTAACGACGACGGAGAACCATCAAACTCGGCGGGTATGCCTATCTTAGGACAAATAAAAGCAAAAAATCTCAGCAATACACTTGTTGTAGTTGTTCGGTACTTCGGCGGTGTAAAATTAGGCGTAGGCGGACTAATGAATGCCTACAAAACAGCAGCGCAAATGGTCTTAGATGAAGTAAAAATCGTAGAAAAAATAAGGACCAAAAATTTATCAATTGTCTTCAAATACGACGATATGAACAAAGTAATGCGTATCATTAAAGAATATAAACTCAATATCAAATTGCAAGATTTGCAAGCGCAAGGCAAGATAATTTTGTCTATTAGATTAGACGATTTCGAAAAAATAAAAACACTTTTTGAAAAAATTCATACTTTAACAGTAAAAGAACTGTAAATGAACAGATTAAGCCCTTCAAAAAAATAATAAAATTACTTTGTGTAATAAAATATTTTTTGTAATTTTGCCGTCAATTCAGACAAACCTCTGGCGAAAGAATCGTGAATGTTTTTTTGATAACACTTTAAAATTATTTAAAAAATGGATAGTTTAATTAAATTTGTACAAGACGAACTAGTAGAGAAAAAAGATTTTCCTGTATTTGGCGCCGGTGATACCATTACAGTGTATTATGAAATTAGAGAAGGTAACAAAACCAGAACTCAGTTCTTTAAAGGTGTAGTAATCCAACGCAGAGGTGTCGGTGCTACCGAAACTTTTACCATTCGTAAAATTTCTAATGACGTTTCAGTAGAAAGAATTTTCCCGATTAATATGCCAACTCTTCAAAAAATTGAAGTAAACAAACGCGGTAAAGTTCGTCGTGCTCGCATTTTCTACTTTAGAGAATTACGTGGTAAAAAAGCACGTATCAGAGAAAAAAGATACACTAAAAAAGAAAATTAATTGCCAACAACGATTAAATACTAAAAAAGCTTACATACAAGTATGTGAGTTTTTTTTATTTATTACATTAATTATTTCATTTTTTTTTATTATTTTGTTTATCACAAACTAAAAATATATATTTATGAAAAAAAGATTAACATTTATCGGCATTCTTCTTCTAATAATTTCGTTCACATCTTGTGAAAAAAAAGAGGAAGAAAAAAAACAAGAAATAAACAAAGAGGAACTTGTACAAGCACATGTTTGGAAAGGCGTTGAAGTAAAAACTTTTGTCAACGGCAGCGAAACAAACAGCATTTCAATATCAGACTATGAATTTACTTTTGATGCCAATAAAGACTTTGAGATAACAAAAAACGGAAACGTCGAATTTTCGGGCACTTGGGAATATGTTAAAGGAGACCCCGATATTCTTAAATTAACAAAAACTTCAGGAGTCGAAGAATATAATATTGACAAAATTACAGAAGATAATTTTGAATTTAGCATTGAGACATTAACCGGAGAAGAGTACAAATATTTTTTAGAAAAATAAACGACATAACACAATTCTTCTTTCAAAGTATTTTCCATTCATAAAGAAAATCATACCATTCATAAAGAAAATTGAACCTTTCATAAAAAAATCAGTAATGATATGTATTTTTTTTATTACATTTGTTCCGTAATTTAAAACTAAAAAATATATTATTATGAAAAAAGGACTTTTAATTTTAATCGGATTATTATTTGTTACTTCATTTACATCTTGTAAAAAAGAAGAAAAAGTAGCAGAACCAACCAAAGAAGAATTATTGCAAAAACACATTTGGAAAGGTGTAGAGGCAGTAGCATACGATGCCAGTGGCAACGAAACAGGACGTCAAGCAATACCACAATTTGAAATGTTGTTTGCTGTAAACAATGATTATTTTCTTTATGACAGTGGCGACCTTGATGGATATGGAGACTGGATTTATGTAAAAGGTGATCCTGATATCATAAAAATAACACCAAGCTCTTCGAGACCGGCTCCGTCGATTTTGAAAGTTGGAGATATTAATTTCAGATCTCCTTTGCAAACTATGGATCTAAAAGTTGATAAGCTTACTGAAAACGACTTCGTATTTTATATAGAAGATGGTAGTAATAAAATTGTTTACACTTTAAAAAAATAATAAAGATAAAACTAAAAAATTATAAGCTTACGCAAATTGCGTAAGCTTTTTTTTTGCAAAAAACCACAATTAACATAATATTTATAAATCGCTATAAATAACTTTGCTCAAAATATGAATAGTGATGAAAAAAATTGGTATAATCGGTGCCGGTATTGTGGGTTTGGCTACTGCATACAAATTACAACAAAAATATCCGCATTATAAAATTATTATAATTGAAAAAGAAAGCGATATTACACAACACCAAACCGGACGAAACAGCGGTGTAATTCATTCAGGAATTTACTACACTCCTAATAGTTTAAAGGCAAATAATTGTCGTAATGGCTACCAACAATTACTACAATTTTGCAATGACAATGAAGTAGCGTATGACATCTGTGGCAAACTCATTGTAGCCACACAAAGCAAAGAATTGCCCACTTTGCAAATGCTGTTTGAACGCGGTGCAAAAAACCAGTTAGAAAATTTACAATGGCTAAAGACAGAGCAGATTAAAGAAATAGAACCCCATGTAGAAGGTATTAAAGGTATTTTGGTGCCACAAACCGGCATTATTGATTATAAAGTTGTTGCAAAAAAAATGCTAAATCTATTATTAACAAATAATGCACAATTGTTTTTAAAGGAAAAAGTTGTAAACATCAAACAAAACAATCAAGTAGAAATTATTACTACCAAACAAACACATCTTGTTGATCTTG
>CAZSBI010000101.1:0-5253 GCA_964604735.1 uncultured Flavobacteriaceae bacterium
GAATGTGGTTGTAGGTTTCAACGCCGATTTCTTAGGAACTTGGTTGTCACCAATACAATTTGCAGCAGATTGGGCAAAAACAAGAGATTTAACAAACGGAAAATCAACTATTTCGAGACACTACCAATTTGAATCATTGATGAGTCTTACCGGTAGTAATGCAGATTATAGACAAATAATCAAACCTGCACAAGAGAAAAAAATATTGATTAAATTGCATAATGCAGTAGCGGCAAAACTTGGAGGCGCTTCAATAAAAGCATTAGATTGCAAACTTGATATTGAAAAAGTAGTGGCAGATTTAGTTGCCAATAAAGGAAAATCATTGGTAGTTTCCGGCACAAATGACAAATCAATTCAAATCATTGTCAATGCTATCAACAATATGTTGAGCAATTACGGCGCTACCATAGATATGCAACGCGAAATGTTGTTGAAACAAGGACGCGATGCACAAATACACCAAGCATTTACCGACATTAAAGACGGTAAAGTAGGTGCTGTTATTTTGTATAATTTTAATCCTGTATATAACTGTCATAAAGTTAAGGAAAAAGCAGCTTTATTAAAATCAGTAAAATTAAGCGTAGCTTTAACTGACAAAATTGACGAAACAGCTAAAAATGTACAATTTGTATTGCCTACTGACAATTTCTTAGAAGCTTGGTCTGATGCCGAACCAATCAGAGGTTCATTCAGTTTAGGACAACCTACCATTAATAAACTATGGAATACGCGTACAGCACAAGAAAATTTTATGGCATGGGCAGGTATTTCAGGTACATATTATGATTATATGAAAGCCTACTGGTTGTCGGATATTCTAAAAAAGAACAATACAGTTGCCGAAGGCAATGAGAATGTAGATAATGCGGAAGAAACTGAAACTGCTAAAAAAGATGCACTCATCGACTTTAGCTCAGGTTGGATAAAAGCCTTACAAGATGGTGTATATGAAGTGGACGTCGATGGAGAAGCACCCGTATTTAATGCCGAATATATGACAGCAAATCAAGCTGAAATTACCGCGTTTAAAAAACCGGAAGGAACGCAATTGGCTATATACCAAACCGTAGGTTTAGGAACAGGATTAATGGCAAACAACCCTTGGTTGCAAGAGATGCCGGATCCAATTACCAAAGCAACATGGGACAATTATGTAACCATGTCGCCGGCAATGGCAAAAGATATGGGAATCAAGCAAGAAGACGTTGTTACTGTAAAAGCAGAAGATGTTTCAGTTGATTTACCGGTACTTATTCAACCCGGACAAGACAGTAGTACAATTGGTATTCCGTTGGGATACGGTCGTACAGCTGCCGGACCTGTGGCAGACCAAGTAGGCGGTGCAAACGCAGCCGTTTTTATGCTTAATGCAAACGGCACAAAACAATATTCAGGCATTCCGGTTACTGTTACTAAAACAGGGAAAACATACATGCTGGCGCAAACACAAACCCATGACGTTATGGAAGGCAGAGCAGAAGATATTGCTCGCGAAACCACTCTTGCTGCTTGGCAAAAAGATAAACATTCAGGTAATCACAAACACGTATTCTTTAAAGAAAAATTAGAACACGTAAACTTGTATAAAGAAGGTTATAATCCGGAAGATTATCCCGGACATCACTGGGGATTAGCAATCGATTATAACAAATGTACCGGTTGTAGTGCTTGTATTGTAGCTTGTCAAGTAGAAAACAATATTGCTATTGTAGGAAAAGAACAAGTAAGTCGCAGACGTAATATGCATTGGTTGCGTATCGATAGATATTACTCTTCAAAAGAAAATAAATTATATTCAGAAGTTGAAGAAAGTCCGGAAGTATTCTACCAACCTGTAATGTGTCAACACTGTGACAATGCTCCTTGTGAGAATGTTTGTCCGGTAGCTGCTACGCCTCATACAAGTGAAGGCTTGAACAGTATGGCATATAACCGTTGTATTGGTACACGTTACTGTATGGCAAACTGTCCATACAAAGTAAGACGTTTTAACTGGTTTAATTTTGTTGAAGGCGGTGAGTATAACTACTTATTTAACGACGATGTAAAACGAATGGTATTAAATCCTGACGTAGTTGTTCGTCAACGTGGAGTTGTAGAAAAATGTACGCTTTGTGTACAACGTATTCAAGAAGCTAAACTAAAAGCTAAAACAGAAGGAAGAGAACTTAAAGACGGCGAAATTGAAGTGGCTTGTGAACAAGCTTGTCCGTCTAATGCTATTGTATTTGGAGATACCAATATGGAAGGTGCCCGAATCATCAACTTGTTTAAAGATGAAAGATCTTACGGCTTGTTAGAAGAAATAAAAACATTACCTAGCGTAGTGTATATGACTAAAGTGAGAAACAAAGACGAAGAATCTAAAACAGAAGCTTAAAAAACTAAAAATATTCAATTATGTATAAAAAAGATGTCAGAGGCGAATTAATATTAGGCAATAAATCTTATGGAGATATTACCAATGACGTATTAAGATCGCAAGAAACAAAAGCTCCATTATGGTGGAAGATATCCTTTCTTGTATCTCTTATTATTATGTTAATAGGATTAGGATATTACGTGCCATTAACTATTTCAAAAGGAATTGGTGTTTGGGGTAATAATAACCAAGTCGTTTGGGGCTGGGCAATCATCAATTTTGTTTGGTGGATTGGTATCGGTCATGCCGGAACGGCTTTCTCTATTTTCTTATTGGTGTTCCGTCAAAAGTGGCGTACATCAATTAACCGCGCCGCAGAAGCAATGACAGTATTTGCTGTATTGTCAGCAGGTATTTTCCCTGCCATTCACGTTGGACGTCCTTGGGATGAAATTTTTATCTTCCCATATGGTGCCAATTCTCGTGGTTTATGGGTAAACTTTAATTCGCCCTTATTATGGGATGTGTTTGCCATTTTAACATACCTTACTACATCAGCTATTTTCTGGTATATCGGTATGCTACCTGATTTTGCAACTATTAGAGATCGTTCTACCGGATTTAAAAAGAAAGTATTTACAGCTGTAAGTTTAGGCTGGGTAGGTAAAATGTCATCGTGGCGTAAATTTGAAGATGCCTTAGCAATTTTAGGTGGTTTAGCAATGCCTTTGGTAATAGCAGTGCATTCAATTGTATCTACTGACTTTGCCGCAGGTGTATTGCCGGGTTGGCACGAAACTATTTTTCCACCTTTCTTTGTAGTGGGTGCTATTTTCTCAGGATTTAGTATGGTGGTAACTTTAATGGTTTTGATTCGTAAAGCATTTAAACTCGAAGAGTATGTTACCGATGACCATTTCGATGCCATTGCACGTATCATTACATTTGTGAGTTTAATTATGGGTTCTGCCTATTTAATCGAAGTATTTATTGCTTGGTACTCAGCCAATCAGTATGAAGATTATGTATTTGTCGAAAACTTTGCTAAGTTCTCAGGACACTATGCTTTCCCATATTGGCTGATGATTGTATTTAACGCCTTCTTGCCACAATTATTCTGGTTTAAGAAAGTACGTCGAAATTTAACTGCTATCTTTATCATTACCATTGGTGTAAATATTGGTATGTGGTTAGAACGTTATAATATTGTTGTACCACCGGCAGCAGAAGATTTCTTACCTGCTAACTGGTTCCATTATTCTTCGACAATTGTCGATAAATGGGTGTATGCAGGAACTGCAGGATTATTTGCCGTAGGCGTGTTGTTGTTCATCAGATTTATTCCTATGTTGGCAATGAACGAATTGAAACAACAAGCAAAACGTCATACAGAGTTAATACCCTCTGAGGAAGAAAAAGAATCACTAAAAAAACTTTTGAACAATGAGTAGATTAATAGCAGTCTATAACGACGATAAAAAATTAATGGATGCAACCGACCAATTGGTTGAGATGAATGCACCTGTTGAAGAAGTAATTACACCTTTTGTAATTGAAGAATTATTGCACAAATTTCACGTAAAATCTAATATACCCTTATTAGCATTCTTTTACGGATTAACCGGTATATTAAGTGTTTTTGGTGCGCTATACTACACATTTGTGGTTGATTATCCCTTAAATATCGGTGGTAAACCAAGTTTAAGTTTAACATTTCCGGTATTAATGTTTATCGGTACAGTATTGATTACCGTACTGACAACAGTAGCAACATTTTTCTTCCAAGATAGATTAAAACCGGGCAAAGAACTCGATTTTGAATATCCCGGTATGAATGATGATAAAATGATTGTCTTAATAGATAAATCACAAATCAACGATGAAATGGAAACCAAATTACGCGACCTGTTTACCAGAACAGGTGCCGAAAAAATTGATGTGGTTTAATTACGAACGATAAAAAATTATAAAATGAAAAAATATATAATATTAATATTTATAGGCTTCGGATTCTTGACTTCGTGTAACCACAATCAAGAAACGACTGACTGGGATTATATGGGTGAATTTGATATGTACTATTCAAAAGCATACGAATCATATAGCCCCGATAAGCATTTTAAAAACGGAATGACATTACAAAAACCTGTTGAAGGAACAGTTTCCAGAGAATATGTTCCTTATCCGTTTAAAGACAAACTTGCCGACAAAACTAAAGCAGGAGAGTTGTTGAAAAATCCTTTTACAGCAACCAAAGAAAATTTAGAACGCGGTAAAGAAAAATATGATATTTACTGTGCCATTTGTCATGGAGAAAAAGGAAAAGGTGATGGCAAATTGACCAAATTGGAAAAAAACGGTAAAAAATTATACGCTATGCCACCTGCAAATTTAACTGCAGGATATATTCATGCAAAACCCGACGGCGAGATTTATCACGTGATTACAATGGGATCTGCTATAATGGGAGCTCATGCTTCACAGATTAAATCTGATGATAGATGGAAAATTGTTCTTTACATTAAGAATAATTTAAAGTAACTAATTTAAAACTACGACAATGGAAAAAAGATTTATATTTTCAAAAAGATTAAAAACTATTAGCTTGGTTTTAATAGTAATTGGATTAATCAGTGCAGTGTTGGCATATACGCATGATGAAAATCGCTTCTGGGCGAACATCTTGTTTAGCAACTATTACTTTTTAATTTTGACCCTAGGCGCCCTTTTTTGGATGGCTTTACAATATATTGCTGAAGCCGGATGGTCATCAGCTTTTAAAAGAGTGCCGGAATCAATTGGTGGATATTTAATGCCTGCCATGTTATTTATGTTTGCTTTGGTATTTTTAGGTCTTAAAAATGTTTACCCTTGGGCAAACCCTG
>CAZSBI010000102.1:0-5085 GCA_964604735.1 uncultured Flavobacteriaceae bacterium
TTTTTTTCTGAGTTTTTTTAGGTTGTTTTCTATGGCTGTTGTACTTATTTCTATTTTTTTAGAAAGCTCATTTATGGTGGTATAGGGATTTTTTGATATCATTTCAATGATATACTGTTGGTTTTTATTTAACTTTTCTCCCAACTTTTCTTTATATTGCTTAACCGCATCATCAACATAAAAAATCATTCTTAAAAAATTATCCATAAATAGAAATGATTCTTTAGGATAGGCTCGTAATATTCTTGGAATGGAAGGGCTTTATGGAAAATTAACGGAGAAATTGTAGGAGACCATCACGGAGCAACTACCAGAAATAATAAACCAATTGACTTTATTATGCTAACGCAAATATATGGAAATGCTAACCCAAAACATCAATGGGTTGATGATATAGAAATATGGAGCGGATTGCCGGACGAATAGCGTTTTTTTGTTTGCTTTTTTACTTCGTAACCGCTATCTTTGAAAAAAATATTTTTATGAAAGGAACGGATACTGCACTATATATTTTCGGAATTATTGCCATTATGATGGTCGTACTAATGTTGTTAGATATGTTTGGTTTTGGTCGATAGTCGTTGGTCAAGAAATTTTAACCTCGAATATACATCAACAACCGTTTATTGTGTTGTTTTTTGATTAATTTATCCAAGTAAGTCATATCGCTTTCCGACACCATTACACAACCTAGACTGGTTATAATTGGCAAGGGATAAGTTTCGAACGAAGGAACTACCTGATACGAGTGTAAAACCATAACGCGTTTGCGCATATTGCTGTTTGTTTTACTAATGCCATCGATCCAATATTTGACGTGAATTCCCCATTGACTATAAGCGCGCGTATTGACAATAGCATATCCCAACGACGACTTGTTCGATTCAGGAACATTAGAAAAATCAGTAGCGTAGCCTGTTTTTGTTTCTGATTTAGCGCCGTGTGCTACCATCATTTTTCTGACTATCTTGTTTTTCAGAATATCAATTACGTACATTCGTTTTTTGCCCGAATGTTCGCTGTAATCTACGACAAAAACATACTGGATATTCAAATGTTTTTTCTTGATTATTTTCTTAAATTCTGCTAAATTTTCAAAGGGATCATAAGCATCTTTTTCTAATGATTTATTAGAAACAGTAGTATTTTTTGCCGTTGTTGTATTGCTGTTTTCTTGACGGCAAGACAATAGACCTAAGACGAGAAACGAAATAAGTAAAATGTAATTTTTCAATGTATAATGTTTGAAGAAATAACGCAATATTTTTCAAAAAAGTATTTCGACAAAAAATCAATCAGCAAGCAAACTGTCAATTTTACCCTGCAGTTCTTCTCCCCATAAATTACGTCCTACAATTTTTCCGTTTCGATCAATTAAAAACATAGTTGGGATTTTTTGTACTTCGTACTTTTTTAAAATTTGTTTGGTTGAGTCAATAACCTGCGCCCAAGGTAAAGAGTCTTGTTGAAGGGCTTTGTGCCAAAAATAACTATGACGGTCAGACGATACGCCAATAATATTAAGTCCCTTGTTATGATATTGTTTGTATAGTTTCAGATACGCCGGATTGGCAGCTTCGCGACAAGGACGACACCACGATGCCCAAAAGTCGATGATGGTAGCCTTGCCCATAGCGCTTTCTAAACTAATATATTCTTTTTGAGGATTGATTTCTTTAAAATTATAGGCATATTGACCAATCTCAACACCTTCATTGTCAGCGCTGTGTGGAGCAATATGATATTTATTTTGACAAGAAAAGAATAAGAAAACCGTCGCGAAAACCAAAAAATATTTCATAGCAAATTATGCTAATTCGATATCAAATTGTGTTAAACTAACAAAATCTTGAAGTCTTGATTTTATTTCATCATCATTTAAAGACTCCAATCTATCCGTTCCAAATTTTTCAACGGTAAACGATGCTAAATTTGAACCACAAATGACCGCTTTTTTCATTGACTCAAAACTAATAAATCCGGTTTTAGCTAAGCTACCCATAAATCCGCCGGCAAAAGTATCTCCTGCACCGGTTGGGTCAAAAACTTCTTCGAGAGGCAAAGCCGGAGCAAAAAATATTTTTTTACCGTGAAACAACAATGCACCGTGTTCGCCTTTTTTGATAATGACAAATTTAGGACCCATTTCTTGAATTTTATGCGCTGCCGTAACCAGTGAGTATTCATTGGTTAACTGTCGTGCTTCCTCATCATTAACAATCAGAATATCAATTAGTTTTATAACACTTATCAATTCGTCCCAAGCCGTATCCATCCAAAAATTCATAGTGTCGAGGGCAATCATTTTTGGACGCGTTTCCATTTGTTCAATAACTGATTGTTGTACTAATGGATGCAGATTTCCCAGCATTAAGAATTCGGCATTTTTAAAATTTTCAGGCACTTTCGGATTAAAATGTGCCAAAGCATTGACTTCGGTAATTAGCGTATCACGCTTGTTTAAGTCGTTGTGATATTTACCTTTCCAATAAAAAGTTTTCTCGTTTTCGAGTTGGTCAATACCGGAAATATCAATATTTCTTTCGGTAAATTTCTGAATGTATTCCTTCGGAAAGTCATTGCCAATTACAGAAACAATTCCAATATCTGAGCTAAGTTTGGCTGCTGCCATTGATATATACGAGGCAGACCCCCCTAAAATTTTTCCTGTTTCGCCAAAAGGCGTGATAATCTCATCGAAGGCAACCGTGCCAACTACTAATATTTTAGACATAGACATAATTTTACATTGCGAAAATAAAGTTTTTTAATAATGTACAAAAACAATATACCCAAACTTTATTAACATTTTTTGGTTAACAAAGTGCTTTTTAACTACTTTTACATTTTTAAGATTTTATGATTATTGCATCGATTATAACATTGTACGCCCTACTGCTTTTGCTAACCGCATTGGCTATGCATAGCGTGCCGTATTTTAATTTTTCCGATGATGCAAAAACAGGCTTTTCTATTATTATTCCCTTCAAAGATGAAGAAAATAATTTACTTCCGCTACTTAAATCATTACAAAATCTAAATTATCCGGCTGAATTATTTGAAATCATTATGGTCGATGATCATTCGGAAGATAACTTTTGTCAAATTATCAATCAGTTCAATAATTTATCAATTACACTACTTAATAATAATGGTGTTGGAAAAAAATCAGCCCTCGAAAAAGGAATATCACAAGCAAAAAACAATTGGATTATCACAACTGACGCCGATTGTGAACTGCCAACGGATTGGTTATCGGCGTATAATGCCAAAATTGTACAATCTAATGCCAAAATGATATTGGCACCCGTAGTATTTGTCGACGATAATAGTTTTTTACAACAATTTCAACAAATCGAATTTTTAAGTTTACAGGCATTGACAATGGCAAGTTGCCAATGGAAGAAGCCTTTTTTGTCAAATGGTGCAAATTTAGGTTTTCAAAAAAATGCTTTTTTACAAGTAAATGGTTATGAGGGTAACAAACAGATAGCTTCCGGAGACGATGTTTTTTTATTAGAAAAATTTCAATTGGCATTTCCACATCAAATCGAATATTTAAAAACTCGAAAAGCCTTAGTAAAAACACAAGCGCAAAAAGATTGGAAAAGTTTATTGCAACAAAAAGTACGCTGGGGAGGTAAAACCAAAAATTATAAATCAACTTTACCCAAAATAATCGGCGCTTTGATATTGATTGCCAATTTTTCGGTTTTAATTTGTTTTGCCTTAGGAACAACAAATCGGTTTTATTTTTGGATAATTCTCGCAAAACTGTTTATTGATACTTCATACATTATATATATAAGTCGATTTTTTAAACTTCGCATAAATTTTTATAACATAATTGTAAGTTTCTTATACTATCCTGTTTTTCTAATTAAGCTAATCGTTTTTTCTTTCAGCAACAAACTCGAATGGAAAGGTAGAGAATTTTAATATTTGCACGACAATATTTTATTTGTAAAAACGTTTTAATAAAATATAACAGAACAAAAAAAAGTAGTATTTTTGTCGAATTATTTAAAACTATTATGGAAACACAAGTTAGCAATTCACAATTTTTAAAAGTATTAGTCGCCTTATTAGGTGTGGGTATTTTAGGCTTAGGTTATTATACTTATGATAACTATAGCGAATTTAAAGAAACCAAGCAGATTTTACAACAAGAAAAAGAAAGCGTTATCAACGAATTAGAAGGTCTTAAAATAGATTATGACCAGGCAATTCAAGAGAAACAAGAGGTTTCGGGCAAGTTAAAAGAAGCCAAAACACAAGTAGAATCACTTATTGCCGAGATTAAAAAGGAAAAAAGCATTAAATTTGGTTTGATTAAAAAATACAAAAGACAAATTGCCAAAATTAAAGCGCAACGAGATGAATTGTATAAAATTGCAGACTCATTACGTCTGAGTAATCAGCAATTGGTAATTGAAAAAGATAGCCTCTCCAATGATTTGAATGCGCAAAGACAATACAACGACACTTTATTGAGCAAAAACGAAGAACTTTCGACCAAAATGTCTGATGTAATAGCCAAAGCAAAAGTGCTATATCCGGCTAATATCAAAGTAACAGGCGTTAAAATAAGAAGTTCGGGCAAAGTAATTGAAACAGCCAGACGCAGACGCGCACAACAAATCAGGGTTTGTTTTACCGTACCAAAGAATAATATCATAGAATACGGACCTCAATTATTTTATATCAGAGTGGTTAATCCGGAAGGAACGGTAATCGGCACAAACAACACAATTACTGTTAACGAACAAGATGTAGTAGTAAGCGGTGCAGAAGAAATTGTTTACGAACAACAAGCACTGGAAGTATGCTCGTTTGTCAAGCCGCAAGACAAAGACAAAGAAATAATAAAAGGCGATTATAATATCGAAATTTTCCACAACGGACAAAAAGTAGGTACATCAAATCTTACCTTGAAGTAAAAGAATTGTAAAATTCATAAATGAAAGCTATCTTTGCCAACTCAAAGATAGCTTTTTTTATAGCATTTTTTTTGAAAAAGTTATCAGATATAAAAACGATTAAAAATTACAGCAATGAGCGACGATCAATTTAAAAAAGTACTAT